>DATDFI010000268.1:0-3532 GCA_036522695.1 Bacteroidia bacterium
TGATCAAGGTCAACGAAAAGTAAATGGAGAAGATCATAGACCCGGTCGCAAAAGAACTGCTCGAAGCCGAACTCACCCGCGAACGTTTCTGCAGGTCGGCCAACAACGGCACCAACCAACTGTTCATCGTCACCCATCTCGATTCACCCAACGTGATGCGCGAGATCGGGCGTTTGCGCGAGGTCACCTTCCGTGCGGCCGGGGGCGGAACGGGAAAGCCCATCGATATCGATGAGTTTGATATTGCCAACGATGCGCCCTACAAACAGCTCATCGTTTGGAGCCCGCAGGATAAAGAGATCGTTGGTGGTTACCGCTACATACGCTGTTGCGATGCACCGGTCAAGAACGGTGTGGTGCAACTCGCCACCACCGAGCTTTTCAAATTCTCCGATAAATTCATGAAGGAATTCCTGCCTTACACCATCGAGCTGGGGCGCTCATTCGTACAACCGCTTTACCAACCCAGCGCTTCCAACCGTAAAGGTCTTTTTTCACTCGATAATTTGTGGGACGGGCTCGGGGCCATCGTGGTCGACAATCCCGACATGAAATATTTTTTCGGGAAGGTGACCATGTACCTCGATTTTAATGTGGAAGCGCGCGACATGATCCTCACCTTCATGAACCATTATTTCCCGGACAAGGATAAACTCGTGTGGCCGCATCACCCCCTCGGCATTAAAACGGACATGAGCGCCTTTAAAAAAATGCTGGATGGCTTGCCTTATAAGGAAGGCCACGTTATCCTCAACCGTGAAGTGAGGGCGCGTGGTGAAAATATTCCCCCGCTCGTGAATTCGTACATGAACCTCTCCTCCACCATGCGCACCTTCGGCACTTCACTTAACGATCATTTCGGTGAAGTGGAAGAGACCGGCATCATGGTGACCACTTCGGATATTTACGACACCAAAAAGGAACGGCATATTTCTTCATATAAAAAAGGTCGTTAATTTCTAAGATCCTCCTTTCAAAAGAGGCCGAGGCAAAGCCCGGTCCGAAGGACCCCCTGGGAGGAGGACACAGGGCGTGCACCCCTTTGGTGCGCAAAAATCCCATCTTGTTCTTTTCATTCTTCTTCACGCGCACCATGGGGCCGGGCTTTACGCTCCAATCTTTTTAATGCGCATGTCACCCTGAACCTAATGAAGGGCCATGCGCATTAAAAAGGATTTCCGCTGCAATCCCTCACGCTTCTGTAAACCGAATGCTCATCTGCGATTCATTAAAAGCATCAACACACTTTATTGCTTTATCTTTGTACATCATAAAAATGAAGATCAGCTCCGCCCGTTTCATCATCAGCAATACCGACATCAGGAAATGTCCCAAGCCGGTATTGCCCGAGTACGCCTTCATCGGTCGGTCCAACGTTGGAAAATCCTCGCTCATCAATATGCTCACCGGGCAAAGGGACCTTGCAAAAACATCTGCAAAGCCCGGCAAAACGCAACTCATCAATCATTTCCTTATTAATGAGAAGTGGTACCTGGTCGACCTTCCGGGTTACGGTTACGCAAAAGTTTCCAAAGAAAAAAGTGCGCTCTTCGAAAAATTCATTGCCGATTATCTTACCACGCGCACCAACCTGCTCTGTGTTTTTGTGCTGGTGGATGCACGCCTTCCCCTCCAGCAGATCGACCGGGAATTTTTTGAATGGTGCGCAAAAAAAGATATTCCCTTCTCCATCATCTTCACCAAGATCGATAAACTGAAGAAACAGGAACTCGAAAATAACCTGGCTGCTTTTGAAACGCAGATGCTTCGCTTTTGGGAAGAGATGCCCGCTACCTTTCTCACTTCCTCCGAAAAAAAACTGGGCCGCGATGAAGTGCTGTCCTTCATCGAAGAGACCAATAAGATCTTCAGGATCGTTTAGCGGATACGTTTCAAAAATTCGCCTTGCAGGAAATAAAAAAGGGACGCAGTCGCGTCCCCGGAAAGTTTTCTAACCAAAAAGATCTACTTTACTTATGCTTGGTAGCCAGCAGTTCCACAAAGCCCGCCTGCTTATAGGTCTTATTCCCGGCCTGTGATTTAAGTATCGCATCCAGTACAAAGTAATACGTGCCATCACTCATCATCTGTCCCGAAGTGCTGTGACCATCCCAACGGATCTGCCCGGAGTTCGCTTCCCATATCTTGGTTCCCCAGCGGTTGAATACTTCAATGCTGAATGACTCGAAACCGCTGCTCGGGATATAGAACTCATCGTTGATACCGTCACCATCGGGTGTAAATACGTTCGGGATCAAAATACCCTCGCCAACCACAACAGTACTGAAGATAGTGTCCACACAACCTGCAGCGTTCGTTACGATCTGCATTACGGTGTAAGTTCCTGCTCCCTGGTATTGGTGCGAAGGATTCTCTATGTTAGATGTGCTTCCATCACCAAAATCCCAGAACCATGTTGTACCGCCTGTGCTGGTATCGGCAAATTGATAAAGCGTTTGAAAATTACCAACTGAAGAAGTATCGAAGCCTGCGATAGGAGCGGGAGAAATAGTCGGATAACAAGTATCGGGTAATGATGCACAGTTCTGCAAACTATTCGCTGTTACGATCACCGGTCCTGTAATGTTGCCCCAGTTAACCACCAGCGTGTCGGTCCCCTGGCCGCTTACAATAGTAGTTCCATTAGGTGTGGTCCAGCTATAGCTTGTTCCGTTCCCAACCACCGTAAATGTTCCTGTTCCATTGGCACAAATAGTGGGACAAGTGATGGTGGGCGCAGCAGGTTTTTTATCGGTGAGGATGTAAGGATCACCTGCCGTTGCAAATTGCCAGTTACCACGGGTCATGGTAGTAAACAATGCTGTGTTTCCATTATTCACAGTATTCATATCCCACCAGTAAGGCTGTGCAGTTCTCCAGTGCGACATGCCGCTCCAGCTTTGATCGGAGGGAACGTCATAATAAACACGTATATCAGCAGGGTCGTTGCCTGCGGGTCTCAAAATAGCATGGTACCAAAGAGGGTTTGCATTACAGATCAAACTATCGTTTGTTCCGCGATTGAATCCATCAATGTTTGCATCGTGGTTCACAAAACGAACAGTATAAGTACTTCCTGTGGTTGTATTGGGTTCTACTCTTATAGGGCGATAACGTGTAGTGATAAGACTTGATCCTACGGGGAAGTTATAGGAGCCGCTTGTAGTTACACGGGATAAAACTCCAGGAGACAAGCTGCTCACAAATCCTTCACTGCCCCAAACCGAATCATTATCCACCGCAGTCAAGGAAGGGTTCAACACAAACATGCTATTCACATCGGTCGCAAGCTCGCGATCGTTGATGTTCAAAATTCCGGTCGCATCAATGGAAGCATCGATGGTTTGTTTTTTAATGCGGTTGGCACCTGTACCGGTTCCTGTTAAAGTCAAATTATGGAAAGTAGTTGAAACGGTCCCGGTAATAAGCTGCTGAACTGTTGAAGCGTACATCTCCACGGTGCTGGTTCCCTGAATAAAAGTTGCATTATTCACCCAATCGCCTTCCACGTAAGTATACCCGTTACCCTGCC
>DATDFI010000269.1:0-3104 GCA_036522695.1 Bacteroidia bacterium
ATCGTGCTGGATGCGGTTCAAAAAACACCAGCTTAGCGAAACACCGAGGCGTACTTTTTCCTTTTGCAGAATATCATACGTAAGCCGTACAGGCATTTGCACAATGGTGGTGCGTGCCGAGACAGCATAATAAACATCCGAAGGATCAACGGGCGAATTATCGCTGAGGTAAATACTGTCGTTGGTCTTGTATTTGAAAACAGAATAAAAATTGATCCCAACGGAGAGTGAAAGGCGCTGATTGAGTTTAGCGCGGTAACCTATTCCTCCAGTGAGGTTGGTATGCGTGCCGTTATCTATACTTTGCCCGGTCCATTGCGTCATGCCATAGCCCATATCAAAATAAAAAGCATTGGTGCGGGGAATGGAATCGCTTTGCGAAAAAACAGGCAGGTAAGAAAAGAAAACTAAAACGAAGAGCAGCTTTTTCATGAGCAGTGTCATCTGCAGTATCCGTAGAACGCTGTTTTACTGTTAAAATTTCATGCTTTGTAAAAAAGCCATTTGCCCAGCTCTTTCCATGATACCTTTTTTCCGTACATCAAAATACCCGTACGGTAGATCTTTGCAGCCAGCCAGGTGGTGAGCACAAAACCTACCACCAGCAAACCCATCGAAAGCACCAGTTCCCACCCGAACTGCAGGAACGGCAATCGCACCATCATGATGACAGGAGAGGTGAACGGGATCATGGATAACCAAACCGCCAGCGGGCCGGATGGATTGGTCATTACCGTGCTCGACATGGCAATGGCGAATATAACAGGCGCAGTGACCGGCAGCATGAACTGTTGCACGTCCGCTTCGCTGTCCACAGCCGATCCAACCGCAGCGAACAACGCACTGTAGAGCAGGTACCCACCCAAAAAATAAAAAATAAATATCCCCACCAGGAAATAAATATTACGCTGCACGAGGTCATTGATCAGCTTTCCTGCATCAAAGTTATCTCCCTTGTTGTTTTGTTTCAGGTCGCTCATCATTTGTGAAACATTAGCGCCCGATTTCAGGTCCTTCATGGGGTTATGTGTTTGATCGGGAATGTTCGATGCAACATTTTTAAGGATCGCATTCGAACCTACCGTCACCAGTACAAAAGTGAGGATCACCCAAAGCAGGAACTGTGTAAGTCCTACCAGAGCGACACCGATTATTTTTCCCATCATCAGCTGGAACGGCCGCACCGATGATACGATCACTTCCACAATACGGTTCGTTTTTTCTTCCATCACCCCGCGCATCACCTGCACACCGTACAGGAAAATAAAAAGATACATCACGAACGCTCCTGCAAAACCGATCCCCGCACTCACCTTCGAATTTGTTTTCTCCTCCTTGCCATCATCCCCCACCTTGGTATCTTCTACACTTATCTCCCAATTCAGCTGCAGCGACTTCAGCTTTTCCACGTCAATCTTCGCATTCTCCTGCAAAACCTCGTCCCGCATGTTGCTCACATCGCTTTTGATCTTCTCCTCTGCTATCATCCCGGGCTGGTCCCTGAAATAAAGTTCAATGTACGGGTGACTTCCCAGCAGGGCCGAATCCTTGGGGATGAAAAGGATCGCATCAGCCGTCCGGTCCATCAGTTTCTTTTTCGCGTCCGCATTATCCGTATACTGGTAATCCAAAAACTTTCCACCGTGCAGGTGATGGTCCGCTGTGCGCCCCGACCTGTCCACCACCATCACATTATAATGTTTCTGCTCTTTCATCGACAAATACACGGGCCCTATCACCAATGCCGCAAGCAAAATGGGGCCAAGTAAGGTGATCACCAAAAACGCTGGCTTGCGCACCCGCGTAACATATTCCCTCGATATGATGAGCAGTATCTTGTTCATGTTATTCCGTAAGGTTATCGGGTAACTCCATATTCTCTTCTTTCACCTTGCTGATGAAAATATCATTCATACCCGGGATCACTTCCTTCAGTGAAATGATCTCCGTCACCGGGAGCACCGCCTGCAATAATTGATTTACCGAGTGATCTTTCAGTAAACGCACCCGCGCCTTTATCACATCGCCCTCCTGCTTGTGGCCCACCAGCTCAAACCCTGTCCACAATGCATTGGTGAACCCGATCATTTGCCCGCGGAATTCCACTTCATAAATATTGGAACGGTAGGCTTTGCGTATATCGCTAACCGATCCTTCCAGGATCTTCTTCGAGCGGTTGATCAATGCAATGTGATCGCACATCTCTTCCACCGAGCCCATGTTGTGCGTGGAGAAAATAATGGTGGAACCTTTTTCCTTCAGCGCTAAGATCTCCTGCTTAATCAAACTCGCGTTAATGGGATCGAAACCGCTGAAGGGTTCATCCAGTATCAAAAGTTTCGGCTCGTGCAGCACCGTTACCACAAATTGCACCTTCTGCTGCATGCCTTTCGAAAGCTCTTCCACTTTTTTGTTCCACCATGACTGCATTTCGAATTTTTCAAACCATAGTTTCAGCTTGGCGATCGCCTCTTTTCGGCCCATCCCCTTCAGCCTTGCCAGGTACAGCGCTTGCTCCCCCACCTTCATTTTTTTGTACAATCCACGCTCCTCGGGCAGGTAGCCTATCATCTCGGCATCTTTAGGTTCCAGTTTATGGCCGCCAAGTTCAATGCTGCCGCTGTCGGGTCCCGTGATCTGGTTAATGATACGTATCAGCGAGGTCTTTCCTGCCCCGTTGGGTCCCAGCAAACCGTAAATGCTTCCCTGCGGCACGCTGATACTCACATCATCCAACGCTGTATGGTTGGCGTAGCGCTTAACAATATTATGAGTAACTAATAGATCCATCGGATAAATTAAATCGCTTTACGAAAACAATAAAACGAGGTTCGAAATTACAGTATTTAATCTCGTGGCAAAAATAAAAATGCTGGAGGTCCTTTTTATATGCAGCAATGGGCCGGGGCGCTTCAAAACATCTTTGGGTCCGGCCATTCGCTGCAAGCTGCGCGGCCGGTTGCGAATGATATATATTCGGCCATGACCGGTGCAAGGAGAGATGTCATCGCTAAAAAGAATGGCACAGGCTTTCCGCTGCTGTCCTGCCTGCCTGCCGAAGTGCCCTTCGCACGCAGGCAGGGCTGGAACTTTCGCAGCACCAT
>DATDFI010000270.1:0-3500 GCA_036522695.1 Bacteroidia bacterium
ATATAGGGTTGGTAAGGTTTTGATAGCTGTATTGGCCGGCAGGGCCCGAAACCTGTTGCTGCGTTACGATGGCTTGGGTGACAAAATTGAAAAGTGTCACATAACGTGTAGTGCCTGTGGGTTCATCTTTTCCGAATGCAGTAACAAGCAGGTCCTCGTTAGGAGAGAAGCGGAAGCCGCGCTGGCTGTTGCCCACACCGCCCGCACCGCCTGTCGCTACACTGTCGGTAGAAGAGTTGGGGCCGAAAAAAGTGCCTGCTACTGCTGTTACCGAAGGGGCAGAAGGATTCCCGTAAAACATATGGATGGTGCGTGTAGACGAAGCGTACAGCGTATCGATCTTCACCCATACTACCGTACTTGCGGTATTGAGGCCCGATTCGATCCAGTAATTATATAATGTGTTACCGCTGCAATCTTTTCCAAAACGGAGATCGTTGCCGCTGGCCTGCATTTGGCCGCCAGCGATCAGTGTTTGAGAATCGAAGGTAAAGCGGAGCTGGTAACTTGTTACCGTTGTGCCCGAGTTCTCCGTTACGTTGACCGGGACGGAGTAGGTCCAGCCCGAGGGCTGTGCTATCGCAGCTATGCTGGTGAGAAGAAATGCTGCGGCAAAGAGTAGTTTTATTTTCATCACTTTTGGTTTAGGGCGCAAAAATAGGAAAAGAGGAAAAATTCCGGTCAAATAATTATCAACTTAATACAGGGCAAATATCCAGGCCGGCAGCTGGGTTCCTTGAGCGGACCGGTGCCATGATGAACGAACGTTTGGGCCTAAACCTGATTGAACCCCGTTGGATGCGGCCTCCCGCACAGCGCAGATTCTTCACTAGCGCTTTCCCGCAAATCCTGAGCTCGTTAAGAATTACAAATGCCGCATCCAGCGGGGGAAAGCAGGACCGCAGGTAAAATAGAAGTGATGCCGGTTGTTTTCTCCAAAGGAGTCCTTTCCCGTAAGGAAGCCTTTGGCCCGGACAAAAAATTGTTCAATCGCAATGAATATAATATTTTAGCACGATGTCACCCTTCGCACATGCGCTCGCACGTTTGCTGAGCAGGCTCCCGCTTATTTACAATGTGATCATCTTTATCTGGATCGAATCGGCTGTACTTTTCATTTTTGGTATTGTGATGATCATAGCGGGCTTGACCTTTGGCTCCGGCTCCATCATTTGGGGGCTTTTTATCATTACAACCGTGGTGTTGAATTTACTTTTGATACGTCAAACGCAGGACCTCACGGTTGATTTTTATGTGAGCAGGGATTGGAAACCTTCGCGCAAGGCGATGTTCCGCGAGCGGGAGCCCGGTGACACGAACGTTCCTGATTTCGGGAGATTAAAGAGGTTTTGCCTGGCCACTATCTTATTCACCGTTCTGCTTGCCGGAATTTTCATTGTATCGATATGGGCGAGCAATATCACCGAAACAACACGTGGTATTGAAAAAGCGGTGGGCTATACCTTTTTAGTGCTCGTACTATTGTGCCTCCATCTTTTTTACACAGGCTGGACCTGGTACACGATGCACTTCATTGTTAAATACGAACCGCCCAAACGACCGCATCATCAGGTGCAATAAAAAAGCCCCATCGTAATGATGAGGCTTTTTTTGTACTTGGTACTTATTAATAATCCATTCCACCGCCCATTCCACCCGGCATTGCAGGCATAGCGGGTTTCTCTTCTTTGATATCGGAAAGTACACATTCGGTGGTGAGGAGCATGCCGGCAATTGAAGCGGCATTTTCCAAAGCAACGCGTGTAACTTTTGTAGGATCGATCACACCGGCAGCGAAGAGGTTTTCGAAAACTTCGGTGCGTGCGTTATAGCCGAAATCGGCTTTTCCTTCGCGCACTTTCTGCACAATGATGGAACCTTCACCGCCTGCATTGGCCACGATCTGGCGCAGGGGCTCTTCGAGCGCGCGTTTCACAATGGCGATACCGGTTGTTTCGTCTTCGTTATGGCCTTTGAGTTTGTCGAGCACATCGATAGCGCGGATGTAGGCAACGCCACCCCCGGCAACAATGCCTTCTTCAACGGCAGCACGTGTTGCGTGCAACGCATCATCAACGCGGTCTTTCTTTTCTTTCATCTCCACCTCGGTTGCAGCGCCAACATACAGCACGGCCACACCGCCTGCCAGTTTCGCCAAACGCTCCTGGAGTTTTTCTTTATCGTAATCGGAGGTGGTGGTTTCGATCTGCGCTTTGATCTGGTTCACGCGCGCAGTGATGTCGGCTTTTTTGCCAGAACCGCCTACGATAGTGGTGTTGTCTTTATCGATCGTGATCTTCTCTGCTTTGCCGAGGTAAGAGAGGTCGGCATTCTCGAGTTTGAAGCCGCGCTCTTCGCTGATCAAAGTTCCACCGGTGAGGATGGCGATATCTTCGAGCATGGCTTTCCTGCGGTCACCGAAGCCGGGCGCTTTCACTGCGCAAATTTTGAGCGAGCCGCGGATCTTGTTCACCACGAGTGTAGAGAGTGCTTCACCGTCCACATCCTCTGCAATGATGAGCAGGGGCTTGCCGGTGTTCACTTGTTTCTCGAGGATGGGCAGCAACTCTTTCATGTTGCTGATCTTTTTATCGTAAATAAGGATGTGCGGATTTTCAAGCACAGCCTCCATGTTATCAACGTCAGTTACAAAATACGCGGAAACATAACCGCGGTCGAACTGCATGCCTTCCACCACTTCCACGGTGGTCTCGGTGCCTTTCGCTTCTTCCACGGTGATCACGCCTTCTTTTTTCACTTTCGCCATTGCTTCGGCAATGAGTTTGCCGATAGCATTGTCGTTATTAGCGGAGATGGTCGCAACCTGTTCGATCTTCTTATTGTCGTCACCAACGGATTTGGATTGTTTTTTAAGATCGTTCACAACGGTTTCAACCGCTTTGTCGATCCCGCGCTTGAGGTCCATGGGATTTGCACCGGCAGCTACGTTCTTCAACCCCGCTGTTACGATGGCCTGTGCGAGAACGGTAGCGGTGGTGGTTCCGTCACCGGCAACATCAGCGGTTTTGGAGGCCACTTCCTTCACCATTTGTGCGCCCATGTTCTCGATGGGGTTCTTGAGTTCAATTTCCTTTGCAACGGTAACACCGTCCTTTGTTACGGAAGGTGCACCGAATTTTTTGTCGATGATCACGTTGCGGCCTTTGGGACCGAGTGTCACTTTTACTGCATTTGCCAAAGCGTCAACGCCTCTTTTGAGGGCATCGCGCGCTTCGAGATCAAAGGTGATATCTTTTGCCATTTTTTTGAGTTTTAGAGTTTGTACTTACAATACTAACATTTACTAATCCTACCAATGTTACGGCAAAATGCTTTTTACTGGCATTGGTAATATTGGCACGAACTGATATTTATATTACTGCGAAAATATCCGATTCGCGCATGATGAGGTATTCTTTGCCATCAATGGTGATCTCGGTACCTGAATATTTACCGTACAGTACAGTGTCGCCCACCTTTACGGTAAGGGGTTCGTCTTT
>DATDFI010000271.1:0-4453 GCA_036522695.1 Bacteroidia bacterium
CATAGCCGTAATCATGCGCGATCTTTTCATCGCTGGCCACAGACTTCTTGTACCAGGCTGCATTACCGTACTGGGTTTCGAATTTTCCATGCTGCCCGGTAAAATCTTCGTGGTGCATGTGTATCCAGTTATATTTATTCAGGTCGATGGAAAGAACTTCGGGATCATAAACAAGATCGTAAGGGATCTCGGCATACCGAAGCACATTCACCACCGCATCATCCAGTTCCCCTTCATCTTTCGAGCCATACACCGCGATCTTCGGCATCACTTCCAGTTTCACGATCCCCATCATCGGATCGGATTTAATATCGGAAAGAACAGCATCGCTTTCCGCATCGCTGATGTTCTTGTAACTGATGCCGCGTGAAGTGAGGTACTGCTCCATATCGCTGGTGGCATTAAGCATATAACTTCCGCCATGGTAATTGAGCAGGAGCGTAACAGGATCATCCTTCGCGATGGAATGATAAACCGCACCGTAAGCTTTCAAATGATTCTTTTGGGTTTCGTCCATGGGAATGAAGAGCTGTGCTGCGCACGCGGCCATCACCGGCAAATGGAAGAGGAGAAGAGCGTAAATCTTTTTCATGATCTTGTTTTTTCTTGTTAAAAACAAATGTAGCCGCAGTGAAAAGTGAAGTCAATACACTTAACAATAATTGGCGAAAGTTTATTAACTTGCTACCTCTGTAGGTGAAACGTTAAAAAATGCAAACGGTTTCAAAAAACTGGCCCGGACGATGAAAAAAGTAATTCTGTTCTCTCTTTTGTTCCCAGGTTTAAGCGCAGGCGCGCAGAACAACTCCACCACGTATCGTGAAGGAATGCAAACCGGGTTTTACCCTGAAGGAGGAGTACTCATAGAAGGAGAAATTAAAGATGGCAAGGAGAGTTCAGTTTGGTTGACTGAAGATTCACTTGCAGATATCAGGACCAGCGGGCGATTGAATGAAGCCCCTTCCTTTATTGTTCCTGATGACGATCCCTCGCCCACCGTGGGCAAATACATCATTGCGGATCACGGAAATATTCGCAAACCCATTTCCTGCTATCAAAACACGCAACCCCTCCAAAAAATTCCGGGCAAGCCTCTTTTGTTCGACCCCTCCAAAAACATTGTGTTCCCCGGGCAAAAGTCCATCTTCCAGTTACAATCCGAAGAATATTCTAAATTCAATTTCACCAGGCAGGAGCAGTGGGACTCCTTATATTCAGTACAACATTCAAACGCATCCGCTAATAAGACCCAGCCGCACACCAGCGCCTGCAATCTCAACAAAATCGTTTTCGGCTGGAACCCTTACTGGATCTCATCGGCACAATACAACAATTACGATTACTCCCTCCTTTCCGATCTTTGTTATTTTTCGTATGATGTGAATGCGAGCACTGGAGGCTACACCAGCATTCACAACTGGACCACCAGCGGGGCAGTGAACAATGCGCAGGCTGCAGGTTGTCGCGTGAGTTTGTGCGCCACGTTATTCAGTAATCACAGTACTTTCCTGAACAGCACTTCCTCACGACAAAATTTTATCAACACGATGATCTCACTGCTGCAGGCGCGCAACGCAACAGGAGTGAATATCGACTTTGAAGGAATGACTGCTTCCAATTCGGCCAACTTCACGCAGTTCATGATCGACCTGTGCACGCAAATGCACTCCGCCATTCCCGGCTCAAAAGTTTCCATCGCACTGCCGGCCGTTGACTGGAGCACGGTGTTCAACATAGGAACGCTCAACAATTACGTTGATATTTTCATCATCATGGGTTACGATTACCACTGGAGCACCAGCGCCAACGCAGGTCCCTGCTCTCCATTGTACCATGGCAATTACTGGGGAACCATTTGCTGCGATAATTCCATTGCGTATTATTTGAACGCTGGAGTATCATCCGGAAAACTTTGTCTCGGTGTTCCATATTACGGTTATGATTATCCCACTTCTTCCAACGCCATTAATTCGGCAACAACAGGAAGCGGGACCGCAGTAGTGTACTACACCACCAAAGCCAACACACAAACCTACACGCAGCAGTGGGACAACAATTCGGCCACTCCTTATTACATGTACAATAACGGCAACTGGCACCAGGCCTGGTACGATGACGAGAACAGCCTTGCCGCGAAATACGATAAAGTGAATCAAATAAATATTGGCGGCATAGGGATATGGGCGCTGGGTTATGATGACGGTTACACGCAATGCTGGGATGCCATCCGCGATCATTTCACTTCCTGCATGATCCCGCAAACGTGCAGCGGGACATTCACAGACATTGGCGGGCCAGGGAATTATTTCAATAACGAAGACTGGATCTACACTATTGCTCCTCCCAACTCGAGCGCGGTGAGTGTGACGTTCAATAGTTTTGATCTCGAGAATAATTATGATTTTCTTTATGTGTATAACGGCCCGAATACGACCAGCCCATTGCTCGGAACATTTACCGGTGCAACAAACCCGGGTACCCTCACGGCCAACAGCGGGCAAATGACTTTCCGCTTTACCTCCGATGGGGCCACGGTGCACCAGGGATGGAACGCGACATGGAATTGTACGACTGCAAATCCACCAGCCAATCTTTCGGTGAGCAGTGGAAGTTGCCCGGTGATCGGTGTAACACTTAACTGGACCAATTCAGGCAACGGTTGGTACATTGATGTGTCGGATGATCCTAACTTCACGAGCTTCTACAATAAAAATGTTTCCAATCTTACTTCCACGGTATGCCCCGGAAGTTTTTGCGATTATCCCAATTGCACCACGTATTTGAAATTCCGGCCTAACACCACTTACTATTGGAGGATATGGGATGGCACCGCGCACACTTATGGATCCAGCTTTACCACACCTCTCTGTTCAAGCGTGGATAATAATTGTTCGGGGACCATTTACGATTCGGGCGGGCCGAGCGGCACCTATAGCGGCAATGAAGATTACACCTATACCATCGCTCCAACCAACGCAGCAAATGTGACCATGAATTTTTCGAGCCTTGATCTTGAAAACGGGTTTGACTCGCTTTATATTTTTGATGGAGCAACTACCGCAGCTCCTCTTATCGGAAGTTATACGGGATTGAATTCACCGGGAAGCTTCACTTCATCAGGCGGAGCGGTAACATTGCGCTTTATATCCGATCCTTTTGTAAATAATGCAGGATTCGCTGCAACCTGGACCTGCACTCCTCAAAGCACGGGGATACAAAACAATATTTTGGATAACGAGCTGAACATCTATCCCAATCCATTCGCTCATTCCGCTACGGTGAGCTATGAGCTGAGCGCTCCTTCGAACGTGGAGATCAGGTTACTCGACCTGCTGGGCAAGGAAGTGGTCATTCTCGCTTCGCAAAAACAGGATGAGGGTTCACATCTACTCCAAATAAGTTCCGATAGGTTTCACCTGGCGCAGGGACTTTATCTTTTGAAGATGCGCGTGAACGATAAAGAGATCACGAAGAAGCTGGTGGTGGAATAAATCATGCGCAGGATCGTCAGTCTCATTTTTTTAGTCCCATTTTTCTCTGCCGCGCAGGAAGTGCTGAATGCACCTTTCACGTTATTGGGTCCGCGCGATGCCATGATCTACACTGATCTTAAGACCGCTTATAAGGAAGCGGAGACCTGTTTCAAGCTCGATCTCCGCGACCAGGCAATAGATACGGCAAAGCTCTTCAAAAAAATAAACAAGCTGGGCAGCCTCCAGGTTTTTGCCATTGGAAATAACAACATCACTGAATTGCCGAAGGAGTTCACCCAGCTTAACGGGATGATGTATTTTTCATCTACGGGGAATCCTCTGAAAAAACTGCCGGATGCATTCGGAAATTTATCCAACCTCACTTACCTGGAGTTTTACAGCACCAACCTTGATTCCATCCCTACTGAGATAGGTTATTTAAGCAAACTCAAGATCCTGCACATTCAGAACAATACGGATTCGCTGGGGATCTCGTTCGCGATAGGTTATTTACCGGTACTGTACGATCTGCTGATCTACAACTCACACATCGATTCCATACCGAATGATATAGGAAGATCAAAGTCCCTGAAAAGATTGTCGCTCGTGAAATGCGACCTGGATACATTGCCCGCATCGCTTGGAAAAATAAAAACCCTGGAGCAACTGGCGCTTGACTTCAATAAGCTGGACGAATTGCCTTCCTCGGTCTACCATTTGAAAAACCTGAAATATCTTTCTTTGCGCTCCAATCATTTTACTCACCTTCCTGACGAGATCTGCTTTTTGACAAACCTTGAAACCCTTGACATCCGCGGGAATTCCTTGAGCGAAAGGGACGTGGCCATATTACAGGCCTTACTGCCCAAAGGTTGCCAGGTACTTTACAAGTAGGATCGTGTACTGTGCCGGTGCCCGCGAGGCGTTATGACTTGCCCGCCCTCCTTCGTCAGCGCTCAGGGCAGGCGGTGAAACACGAG
>DATDFI010000272.1:0-4736 GCA_036522695.1 Bacteroidia bacterium
ATTGTGATTTCTCTGCTTATTCGGATATGGCCATCGGTTTCGCCTGGCTAATGGGTTACTATTTGAAGCCCAACTTTAACAGCCCTTATGTGGCGCTTAACATCACCGATTTCTGGAGGCGCTGGCATATTTCGCTCTCGTCCTGGCTGCGCGATTACATTTACATTCCGCTTGGCGGGAACCGAAAAGGCGAATATCACCAGTACCTGTTCCTGATGGTCACCATGCTTATTGGCGGCTTCTGGCACGGTGCCGACTGGAAATTCGTTTGGTGGGGAGGTATGCACGGGCTGGCATTGGTGATCCATAAATTGTATTTGAAATTCGTGAAGGGCAGGATACCGGACCTGAAGATCTTTTCGGTGATCTCGTGGATCATCACTTTTCATTTCGTTGCCTTCATGTGGTTGTTCTTCCGTGCGGCCAGCTTTGGCGATGCAATGGATTGTATAAAACAGATCTTCGGAAATTTTGATCTTGCGTACCTCGTGCCTTTCTTTAAAGTGAGAAGCTTGTTCGTTTGGATATTGATGTTGGGTTTTCTCATTCATCTTGTCCCTCAACAAACGCGAAGCTACCTCTACAGGTCTTTCACCGAATCGCCCTTACTCGCGAAGGCTTTCTTTTTCGTACTGTTGGTGCAGGTGGTGCTCCAGATCAAGTCGGCATCGGTACAGCCATTCATTTACTTTCAATTTTAGGTTAAAGGTTATTCGTTAAGGGTCATTCGTGTACTCGGAATAGCCTTTAATGCAGAACCACTGACTTCTTTCTGCCCAAAATTCCGTAGGTTTGCACAAAATACTCACTATGAAAAAGGTACATATCGGTATTGCAATGCTGTGGGTGCTGTTGGCTTCTTGCGGTGGTGCCGTGAAAAAGGAGAACGATAAAGTGAAGCTCGCTTTCCAGCCTGAGAACGGAAAGGCATTTAAAATGGTTTATGAATTTGCGGTGGAAGCTACAGGTGATAAGCCGAGGTACGTGATCGAACTCAGTGGGACGGCATCAAAAAAGGATGATGGAGAGATCGTGCTCAGTACGAACAATGATAAGATATTCATGGACGGTTCCATTGGAGGCAAAGAAGTAAAGTTCACGGCCGGCACCAATGATTCAATTCCGCAGGATGTTGCGATGGCGGTGGCCCCGGTGTTCTCTTTGCTCAATAAAAGATTCGAGGTCACTTATGATACACATTTCAATAAACTTTCGGAGGTGATGATGCGCGAGGGCGGAGTGGACTCCACTTCCAATAAGATGCAGTTCTTTGTTCGTTACCCCGACAGTGCAGTGGGGGTGGGCGAGAGCTGGGAGAAAGAGATATTGCTCGAGCCGAACGGGAAAAAGGATTTTTCAGCAAAGTATACGTTGAAGGAAGTAAAAGACGGGATCGCGACCATAGTGGTTGACGGGAAGCTTAGCGGGAAAGGAGAGAATTTCGGTCATGAGTTTTCACTCGAGGGAACAGTGACCGGTACCGTGAAGGTAGAAATTGCCACAGGCTGGCCGGTGGATACCGATCTCAACCAGGATTTCACCCTCGACCTGGGAGGTAAAAAATCACAGATCAAATATCATGTGAAGCACACAGTGGAGAAATAATTATTGGAATGAGTGACAAGAAAAAAGCACCGGTAGGTGCTTTTTTTACGGGATCAAATGGGATTCAGCGGCTTCAAAAAGATACTTTAACAAATTTACAGGTGACCGGGTCACCGGTAGAAATAAGTCGCAGAAAATAAATCCCTTGTGCAATATTTTCAACGTCCAGGTTTTCACGATACTTACCTTCTAACACTTTTTGCCCGTACGCATTGTATATCTCATAAGTTGTATACTTACAGGAAACACAGGAAAGATGAATGATATCAATTACAGGATCGGGATATATAGCAAGTTCACTTTCCGTTAACATGGTATGAATACCACTTGCATTATTTATTTTTAAGATCCTTCCATGCCCACCCACACAATAGCCTATGTCACGGCTAACGTGACAAACGGAAGTCAGCCAATCGCAGCATAACGAATCGTCAAGCGACCAGGTATTTCCTCCATCGCTTGTTTTATAAATAATGGAGTGACTTGCAGGGTAGGGAGGATTAGAGTAATCGTTGGAAAAGGGCCCATGTCCTCCAACGATATAACCAACACCCGGACTGAAAAAATCTATATCCATAAGATCGGCACTTCCAAGGTCAGTGAGCAATTGCCAGGATGTTCCGCTGTTCAACGTCCGGTACACCCTTCCTTTCTGGCATACTACAAAACCCGTATCGCGATTCAACATACTGATCGACATCGCCCAATCATTAGTGTCAGGCAAGTCAATAAAGGACCAGTTGTTTCCACCATCATTCGTTTTCAATACGTGGCCATGGTTCCCATTGGCGAGAAAGCCCAAGGTGTCATTTACGAAATAGAATTTGCCAGTGCCTGGAAAATAATTTTGATCGTTTCTCGGGTTTAAATTCACGGTATTCCATGACGTACCTCCATTCACCGTCTTATAAACATGCCCCCAATCATCGTTAACGAAACCGGTATCTTTATTCCGGAAGAATATATTTCCGTAATCATCCAGGATATAAGGCAGGTTGCCATACCAATACCAATTCTGCCCCATGTCCGTGGTCTTGTATATCCCGCCATCCTGGCCACCGCAATATCCGATAGTATCATTGGGGAAAGTAATGGAGAGTATCATGATCCCGCCTGGTATTATGGTCGTGTCCCAGGTGCTTCCTCCGTCAAGTGTGCGTAAAACGATCCCATTGTAGGCATTGTTGAATTCGTAATAGCTGGCAACAAAGCCTGTATCCTTGTTGAGAAAACAAACCTGGCTGTTCCAGTAGGAAGTATCGGAAAATAAAGAAGCCCATTGTGCTTTGCAATTGAACACAATGGAAAGGAAAAGGATAAAGGTGTAAAATCTTTTCATCCTCGAACGGATATATCAGATCTCCTTCTTTAACTCCAGTAAAAATTCGCGGATGCGCGTAAGGGAATTCACCACTTCAACAGTGTTCACGGTATCCTGCTTGTTCTCTTTCAATTTGTCTTTCGCGCCCTGCAGCGTGAATCCTCTCTCTTTTACAAGGTGGTAAATGATGCGCAGGTTCTCGAGGTCGGCTTTGGAGAACATGCGGTTGCCCTTTTTGTTTTTTACAGGCTTCAAAATATCAAACTCCTTTTCCCAAAAGCGGATCAGCGAAGTGTTCACCTTGAACATCTCCGCCACCTCTCCAATGGAGTAGTAAAGTTTTTCTATTTCTTTTTCTTTGTAAGGCACGGCCACTAATTACGAATAAATACGAATATTACTAATGCCTGCGGGTTTTCCTTTGTTCGGGAATGAAGTTCAGGACACAAAGATCAAACTGCGAACGAGCACATGGTTGCTGGTCCCTAGATCAATCCTATCTCCTCACTTCCAACTCCCCACTAAGATAGGCTATTTCTTTTTCCTGTATAATGCCAGGTTGGATTCTCCTACATGGTATTTATAACCAATTCCGAAAGCGAGCGGCTTCACCCTGTCCGCATTTTTTTTGTACTCCGCCACAAGCCCCGGTTGATATTTGCCGCTGAAAAGAGGGATAGGACCGTTATAATGACCATACAGGGTATAATCCCAATCCCCACCGGTGAATAAATGGTGGGGTATCCCCGAATCGTCCTGCAGTACAATGCTGCTTTGATCCAGGATGAGGTTTCGGATCAGGGTAAAGTCGGGTGTGTACATCAGGTACGATGCCGATTTAAGCAGCGTAAATACTTTTCCCATCTTTTTAAGGTAGGGAAGAAATTCAGGATTTTTTCCATAAAGACCGCTGTTCGAAATATCGACTGCGAAATAATATAATTTGCCCTCGTGGGTGCTGTCGTCACGGCAATACGTGATCTCCACTCCCGGTGTGCGTACGTTTTTTCTCGTTTGCAGGTCGTCAAAAACAAGATCACCGGCATTGCTTACGTGCACACCGCGCACATTCAGCACGCGGTTGTGTGTGCGTTCGAGCAGGAGCAAGAGTAAGGGTAAGGTGCCGTTCACCTGCGTGCTCTTCAGGTCTACGCGCATGGAGAGTGTGCGGAAGAAACTGTAATTCAAAACCGCGTAAAGCGAATTGTTGAGCGTGGCGAAATACCTGCGCAGGGAATCTTTCGGTGTAAAGCCCAGGAAAGGAATATTCCCCACCGGCTCAAGTCCTATCATGATGGTGGTATCCGCATTGGGGAAAAACATATTCCCGTGCAGAATATCCGGGCCGGAAAATGGATAGAAGAACGTAAAGCGTTTCGTGTTCAGTTCCTGCATCTCATCGTACGACCATTCTTTCAGCACAATGTAACGTGCCGTATCGTAACGTTTCCAATCGAGCTCAATGGTATCCGAATAAGTTTTCCAGTCCCTGTTGCTCAACAACGCAGTATCCAGCACGCAGCCTTTTTCAGGAGTCATGCCTGCAAGGTAGCGCGACACGTCATTGAATTTCCGGTCGAAACGCTTGCTGATCTTCGAATACGTAGAAGTGAGTTTATCGCCCAGCGTATCACCTCCCTGCGCCCGGGCATTGAATGAAATGAAAATGAAGAAGAAGATAAGTTTTTTCCCGCTCAGGCCCATTTTAAAAGATGAATGATCAAATATAAAAAGAGCCTTTCTTGTTTTTAAAGAAGCGCGAAGATTTTATTCAGGAAAACCCGATTATCCTTTCTTAGTGTAGAGCACC
>DATDFI010000273.1:0-3124 GCA_036522695.1 Bacteroidia bacterium
CCGGGCACACCGTGCCCTGTACAATTGTGGCCGCGGTGGATTGTACAGGGCACGGTGTGCCCGGAGCCTTCATGTCGTTAGTGGGAAATAACCTCCTCAATAATATTGTGAATATCCGCCATATCACCGACCCGAAAAAGATCCTGGAAGAATTGCACAAGGGCGTGGTGCGTGCCCTGAAAAAGGACCAGCAGGAGAGCGGAACGGTCGATGGCATGGACATCACCCTCTGCGCAATCGACACCGGCAAGATGAGACTCGAGTTCTCTTCAACCGGGCGCTCGCTCATTTTCATTCGCGGTGATGTATCTCAAAGGATCAAAGTGGGCACCCAGCCCGTTGGCTTTGTCGGGAAAAGGAATACCGAATTCACAAAACAGGAGATCGCCCTTGCCGCTGGAGATACGTTTTATATCTTCACGGACGGTTTCTGCGATCAGTTCGGGGAGAAAGAGGATGAAAAATTCATGGAACATCATTTTGAAAAATTACTACTCGATAACCGGCACCTTTCCATGCCCGCGCAGGCTGAGCTCCTCGAAAGAACACTCGATGAATGGAAAGGCACTTTACCGCAGCTCGATGACATACTCGTCATCGGCATACGCATGGGCCGGGGCTAAAAGATCATTCTGCTTCTTTCTTTTTTTCGCTTCCCTTTCCTTCGCGCATGCTCAAAAGGTAAACACCGATTCCTTAAAAAAGCTTCTTCCCTCCGTTCAAAACGATACGGCCCGTCTCCGCATCCTATTCCTGCTCGTTGAAAATGTGTATGATGAATCGGAATGGCCGCCTTATAATGAAGAAGCATACCGCATCGCACTGCGATTGACCTCAAATGCCGATACCTCTTTGCGCAGGATAGGAAAAAAAGGCCTTGGCGATGCGCTTAACAATACAGGTTATCTCTACGATCACAAAGGTGAGACCAAGGTGGCCATTGAGTATTATCTCAAGAGCCTTTCCATGCGCATCGGGCTCAACGATAAAAGAGGAATGGCAGAATCGTATAATAACATCGCTTCGCTTTATTCCTCGGAAGGAAATGTTTTCAAAGCGATAGATTACCACCAGGAAGCGCTGAAGCTGCGCGAAGAGATAGGCGACAAACATGGTATTGCTGAGTCGCTGAACAACCTCGGTTATATTTATAAAGAACAGGGTGATCCTTTAAAAGCGATGGAATATTACAGGCGCAGCGTGAAGATCAAAGAACAGATCGGTGATAAACGGGGCATCGCAAACACGCTCAACAACATCGGCCTGATCTATCTGGAGCAGCACAAGTCCGACTCGGCCATGCTTACGTTCCGCAAAAGCCTCGCCATACGCACCGCCATCGGTCATACCTGGGGCATTGCGAATTCATTGAACAACATAGGTCTCGTTTGGCTGAGGAACGAGCAAGCCGACAGCGCGCTGGAGTGCTTTCAAAAAAGCCTCCAGATAAGAGAAGGACTGCAATACAAAGAAGGCATTGCCTGGTGCCTGAAATACATTGCCGAAATTTATTTGCGTAAAGGGAATACGGACGAGGCGCTGGCATCTGCAAAAAAAGCGCTCGATGTGGCCACCTCCGCAGGGCTCACCGAGAACATCAGCAACTCCGCTGAACTGCTGTACAAGATCTACAAATCGAAAAACGATGCGGTGAATGCGCTGCAGATGCATGAGCTGTATGTCCGCATGCGTGACAGCATTTATAACCGTGAAACCCGCAAAGCAACCATTCGCAACCAGTTCAAGTATGAATACGACCAGAAAGAAGCAGTGCTGAAAGCGAATGAACAACGCAAGGAAGAGCTGGCAAAAAAAGAAGCGGAGAAACAAAAGCTCATCCTCGATGCGGTGATCGCTGGCCTGGTGCTGATGGCCTTGCTTTCGCTGGTGATCTATTACAACTACCGAAATAAAAAACGTGCCAACGATATCATTTCCGAACAGAAGAAGGAAGTGGAGCGGCAAAAAGAGATCGCTGACGAGAAGAATAAAGAGATCACCGACTCCATTCATTATGCACAAAGGATACAACGCGCCCTATTGGCTTCGGAAGACCTTTTTCACTCTCATTTTAAGGAGCATTTCATCTTTTATCGTCCCAAGGATATTGTGAGCGGTGATTTTTACTGGGCCACTTTAAGAGGCGATGATATTTACCTGGCCATTTGCGACTGCACCGGTCACGGTGTGCCGGGAGCTTTCATGAGCCTGCTCAATATGTCGTTCCTGAATGAAGCGGTGAATGAAAAAAATATCGCAGCGCCCGGGAAAGTTTTTGATCATGTACGGCAAAGGCTGGTGGAGAATATTTCGCATGAAGGTGCGCAGGATGGCATGGATGGCACTTTGATAAAACTGAAGCGGGACCTTTCCCTTTCTTATTCTTCCGCGCTAAGTCATTTCCTTCTCGTAAGAAATGGAGAACTGCGTGAATTCAGCGGGGACAAAATGCCTGTTGGCCGTTCACCCAGGGAAAATGCCCCGTTTACCACGCACACCTTGCAATTACAGCCTGGCGATCTTCTTTATTTCTTCACCGATGGCATTGCCGACCAGTTTGGAGGGCCGAAGGGAAAAAAATTCAGGGAGCGCGCACTGCGCGACCTTGTTCTTTCTGTCAGCGGCAAACCCCTCACTGAACAATCGGTCCTGCTCGATCGTGCATTTGCTGAGTGGAAAGGTGAGCTGGCACAAGTAGATGATGTACTGGTGATCGGCATACGCGTTTGATTTTTGTACTTTTGAAAAAAACCATACCCATGAAAAAAGCGCTTCTCCTGCTTCTCCTTTTCACGATTGCTTTTTTTTCCTGCAAGCCCAAAAGCAAAGTAGGTAACGATAAGGATTACGGGGCCATGGGTTATACTCCTGCCACCGTGGTCGATTACGAGGTGGATGGATGCATGTGGATGATACAGACCGAAGACGGAAAAAAATACGAACCGAATAACCTCCCCGAAGATTTCAGGACAGACAAGAAAAAAGTGTGGGTAAAATACGAGGTCCAGAAAAAGGCCGTCACCATTTGCATGGGCGGAGAAGTGATCAAGATCACTGACATTAAACCGAGACAATAATCTTTCGCGATCGTGCAAAAAAATTTACGTATCGTTTTTATGGGCAC
>DATDFI010000274.1:0-4158 GCA_036522695.1 Bacteroidia bacterium
ATGCCTGTTGCCGAAGGGATGATGTTCAGCAAGGAAGCGGCAGAGACCATGCGTGCGCTGGTAAAAAAAGGGACCTTCGGTTTCGGGGTATTCGAGTGCCGGGATATTTACGCCACTTACGAAGAGCTGAAGGCAAAAGGCGTTGAATTTTCAAAAGCTCCAAAAAAAGAATTTTACGGCATCGAAGCCTTGTTCAAGGATGATTCCGGCAACTGGTTCAGCCTGGGGCAAAAGGAAAATGTGAAATAAAATTGGGGCGCGACCTCGCAGGATGAGCGATTTATCATTCTGAGCCAAGCGAAGAATCCCGCTCATCCTATGGGGCCGCACCTGTCTGGTCCCTCGCGCGTACTGCCGGCCGTGATCGTTCCTGCATTTATTTCCCTATTTTTGCAGGCTTTTAAAATGACAAGGCAGGAGGAAATAGCACGCAGGCGCACGTTCGGCATCATCTCTCACCCCGATGCGGGTAAGACCACGCTTACCGAGAAGCTCCTGCTTTTTGGTGGTGCCATACAAACAGCCGGTGCAGTAAAATCCAACAAGATCAAAAAATACGCGACCTCCGATTTCATGGAGATCGAACGCCAGCGCGGAATTTCCGTAGCCACATCGGTGATGGGTTTCGAATACCGTGGCGTAAAAATAAACCTGCTTGATACGCCCGGCCACGAAGATTTTGCGGAGGACACTTACCGCACACTCACCGCGGTGGACAGTGTGATCATGGTGATAGATTGTGTGAAGGGCGTGGAACCTCAAACACGGAAACTGCTCGAGGTTTGCCGCATGCGCAACACGCCCGTGATCGTGTTCATCAATAAGCTCGACCGGGAAGGGCGTAATCCCTTCGACCTGCTGGATGAAATTGAAAAAGAACTGAAGATAAAAGTGCGCCCGCTGAGCTGGCCAATAGGAATTGGAAAACAATTCAAAGGTGTTTACAGTTTGTACGAAAAGAGCCTTATCCTTTTTGAATCCAGCCAGCAAAAGATCGTGAAGGAATCGGTGGTGATCAGCGATCTTAATGACGGCAGCGTGGATAAATTTGTGGGAGAGGATTTTGCGAACCAGCTGCGCCACGATGTAGAACTGATCGAAGGCGTGTATGATGATTTCAGGAAGGAAGAATATTTGCAGGCGAACATCTCCCCGGTATTTTTCGGCAGCGCGGTGAATAATTTCGGGGTGCGCGAGCTGCTCGATTGCTTCATCGATATCGCTCCTTCTCCCCTTCCGCGCGAGACCGACCTGCGCGAAGTAAAACCGGGCGAGAACAAACTCTCCGGGTTTGTTTTCAAGATCCACGCCAACCTCGATCCCAAGCACCGCGACCGCATCGCCTTCCTGCGCATCTGCTCGGGCGAGTTCGAGCGTAACAAAAATTATTTTCACGTGCGCGAGGCGCGTTCCATCAAATTCAGTAACCCCACGGCCTTTATGGCCCAGGAAAAAAATGTGATCGACACCGCCTATCCGGGTGACATCATCGGCCTTTATGATTCCGGGATCTTCAAAATTGGTGACACACTCACCGAAGGCGAGAAAATGAATTTCAAAGGCATCCCGCGTTTTTCTCCCGAGCTTTTCAAATACGTGGTGAACACCGACCCGATGAAGACCAAGCAGCTTAACAAGGGCCTGGAACAACTCACCGATGAAGGCGTGGCGCAACTCTTCACCAAGAAAAATAACAACAGGAAAATTTTAGGAACAGTGGGTGCGCTGCAGTTCGAAGTGATCCAGCATCGTTTAAAAAGCGAGTACTCCGCTTCCTGCAGTTTCGAGAGCATTGATCTTTACAAGGCCTGCTGGATCACCAGTAACGACAAGAACAAGATCGAAGCCTTCATTGACGAAAAGATCCATCACATGGCTATGGACAAGGACGACCGCCCGGTGTTCCTTGCCGAATCTGCCTGGGCATTACAAATGGCCCAGGAAAAAAATCCAGGGATAGAGTTCCATTTTACTTCGGAGTTTTGATTTTTTTTGCGCGCCTGCAGTTTCAAAAGCAAACTACTGCAAAGCCCGAATAATAACGGCAGTACCAAAATTTGATTCTAAATGAAACGGTCTACATCCGGGAATGAGATACCCGTCATTCCCTTCGCTTCCCCAAAAGAATGGAAGAACTGGCTCGCAAAGAACCATGATAGATCAAACGGGATCTGGCTGCGCTTCTTCAAAAAAGATTCAGGTGAAAAAACGGTTACATACCCTGAAGCGCTTGAAGAAGCCTTGTGTTATGGCTGGATAGATGGGCAGGCGAAGAAATATGATGCTGCATCTTACATTCAAAAATTCACACCGCGAAGACCGAAAAGCATCTGGTCCAAACGAAATACCGAAAAAGCCGAACGCTTAATTAAGGAAGGCCGGATGAAAAAAGCCGGGCTGCTGCAGGTGGAACTGGCCAGGGCCGATGGTCGCTGGCACAAGGCGTATGATTCGCCTAAAAACATGAAAATGCCGGAGGACCTTTTGCTACAGCTTTCGAAGAACAAAAAAGCCAAAGCTTTTTTTGACGGTTTAAATAAGACAAACCTGTATGCCATCGCATGGCGCCTGCAAACAGCAAAGAAACCCGAAACAAGAGCCCGGAGGTTAAGGGAGATCCTGGAGATGATGAAAAAAGGAAAAAAGTTTCATTAACGACAGATGAATACTGTCTTACCTTAGGGAAAACACGGTACGATGCTTGTTAATTCCTTTTACATGAGAAGCTTGTTACTCCTGGTCATTTTGGCTTGCCTGGGCTTTACCCGGCAGGAAGAACACCCCGTTTTCAAATTCTCCGATCGTGAATTTGAAGTGGGATCCATCATGACGCGCAGGAGCATCAGTTTCACCGATGAATGCAAAACAAAACTCAAGCCTTCCAAAACGCTGGATTCACTCGCTAAACTTCTTAGCGATCACCTCAATCTTAAAGTAGAGATAGGTGTGCACGCGGGTAAACCCTGCACTACCTGCTCCACTTGCTCTCCCACTCAAAATGCCGCCAACGCCATGCTCGATTACCTTGTAAAAAAAGGCATTGATAAAAAAAGATTGCTGGCCAAAGGCTATGGCCAAACCTTCCCGCTCGAGAAAGAAACGAGCGATGCCAAACAAAACGCACGTATCCGCAAGCTCAACGAGCGCGTGGTGTTCAAGATCACGTATAATAAGTTCTGAAAAGGCACTACCCGGCAGTGCTATTTCCACCATTTCCCTTTTTGTGATTACCTTCATCCTAAAGAATTTTAAGATGAACCGAATGATGCCCGCTGCATTTTTTTCTGCCCTGCTGCTCTCCTGCTCCAATCCCCCCCAGGATAAAAAAGAAGAGCAGGCTCCCCCGCCCCCGCCCGCACCCGTGTACGAAAATTTTGAAAAGGGAAAAGTGCTGAATCCCGTTTTTGTGAAAGACGACAGCAGCAAAAGCTACGCGCTCTTCATTCCCACCAATTACTCCACCGATAAAAGATCACCGGTAATTTATTTTTTCGATCCCCATGCGGGAGGTCATATTCCAATTGATAAATACAAGGACATTGCGGAGCGTTACGGTTACATCATCATAGGCTCTAACAATACCGAGAACGGGATGAAAATGGAAGTCACCAACCAGGTGATCCGCCAGGTGATGAGCGATGCAAGCGCCAGGATGAATATCGATCCGCAGCGCATTTACACCTGCGGGTTTTCCGGTGGCTCGAGGGTAGCCAGCAATTTCGCGATCACCAATGGAGGTGTGAATGCGGTGGTGGCCTGCGGGGCCGGGCTCGGCACCAAGCAGCCCCCCAAACAAAAATTCGGTTTCCTGGGAGTGGCCGGCAATGAGGATTTCAATTACACCGAGCTGAAAGCCCTCGACAAGCAATTATCCGGCACCGATTGGTCACATTTCTTTCTGGAATTTGACGGCAAGCACGAGTGGCCTCCCGTGGAGACCATGGAAGAAGCTTTCCTGTGGCTGGAGCTCAATGCCATTCACGATGGCCTTGAAACTAAAAATGACAGCCTGCTGAAGAAATTCACGGACAAGAATTTGTCAGCGCTGAAGGATGCACAAAAGAAAAAAGATGTTTACGCGCAGTACCTCGCTTACAAAAAGCTGAACGACTACAGCATTTATATCGGTGATACGAGTAAACATCTTTTTTCTTTTGT
>DATDFI010000275.1:0-5362 GCA_036522695.1 Bacteroidia bacterium
GGGCCTGCCCCGCCTGTGCTGTTATTGGTGGCCTCGCAGGCATCACCTGAAACCGCACAACCGTGGTTATTGCCTTGCCAGGTAGGATCATTATCGCCATTGGAATTCACACTCACGTCACCCACATCCCAACCGGAATAATTATCGGTAAACCCGTCATTATCGTCATCAATGCCATTGATGGGATCGTTGGTATTATGCTTGATCTGGCTCATAAGATCAGGGTGATTGGGTTCAGTTCCTGTATCGGTGATACCGATCACTACGTTGGAATTGCCGGTTTGAATGTCCCAGCCTGTGGTTCCTGTACCGGCTGCCTTGATGATGAACAAGTGGTACTGTGTTCCATTTGTGGCAGAAGGATCATTAGTGGTCATTTGTGTTTTAGGCACATACCAGGGCTGAACGTACTCGAAATAGCCGAGGCCCATGAGTTTATTGATGGCCTTTTCGAGCGGAACATCCCCATTGTATTTCATCACGTAGATCAGTGAAAGGTCAGCGTACTTCTGGTGAAGTGCATTGTATTTCTGCTCGGGAGCTTTGTGATTGGGATAGATCTTCTTTACAGAAGCGGTCCCTACCTGTAACTCATAGGTATCGAACCCGAAAAGACCGCTGATGTTCTCGTTCGTACAATTGGAACGGAAAGCGTCTTTCACCTGGAAGATGATGGTCTTTGCCAGGTAATCATCGGCTTTGAGCACGGGGTTCATGGTAAAGTATTTACCATAGTTCACCGGTTTGTGGGTGGGTGCCGTGTTTTGCGCGAACATCGCGAGGGATGAAAGGCAAAAAGCCGCTAAAACTGTAATTTTTTTCATGGGCTGGTGTGATTAGAGGTGATTTGCTGATTTTGAAGAGACTAAAGTATAATTTTTTTTGATGAAATCAAATTAATGTACGATGGATTTGCCCTCCTTATTATACTGCAGACGCTTCGTAAAGGGGAATGGATGGAAGGAATTTGTAAGAATTATCACTGTAATTCATTTCGCAGCAGTAATGGTCGCGCCCGTTGGTGATAATAAGATAGCGTACACGAAGGATAAAGTTATAACGTGCAGCCTGGTCGAAGGTGTCCTGCGTGATCTTTACCGAAGGAGCTTTGCACTCCACGATGATCTCGGGCGCGGCATTTTTATTGAAGAACACGATATCGCCCCGCTTGGAAAGTTCATTGTACCGAAGGGCGTATTCGAGCGCCATGCGTGAAGCGGGGTATTTTTTTTCATCCACAAGGTACTTGATAAAGTTCTGGCGCACCCATTCCTCGGGGGTAAGCGCCACATATTTTTTACGGATCTCGTCAAAGATCTGGAGCTTCCCCTCCACCGAGCGGGTCTTGAACAAATACGGGGGAAGGTTTAATGATTCCAACGAATTACGAATTAAAACGCTAATTTACGAAATACGAATACCGGGATGTTAAATGTTAACTAATGCTTGCTTCTTGTTGATAAATCCGGCTCTGGTCAGAGGAGCATTTACCTATTTTCGAATCCCGGCTTATCTTTTGACGATTCGCATTTCGTAAATTCGTATACATTATTCGTAATTCGATGGAGTTTAATGACATCATGAATGACCTGAAGAAAAAGGTGTACAAGCCCGTATACTTTTTAATGGGCGAGGAACCTTATTTCATTGACAGGATCAGCAATTACATTGAGCAGAACGTGCTGGATGAACCGGGAAAGGAATTCAACCAAACGATATTGTACGGGCAGGATGTGGATGTGGTGCGCGTGATCAGCGAGGCCAAGCGCTTCCCGATGATGGCAGACCATACGGTGGTGATCGTTAAGGAAGCGCAGCATATTCGCAACCTGGCTAAAGATGATGAAGGCGGCAGTAAAACCAAGTCGCCTTTGCAGGTTTACATTGAGAATCCGCAACCTACCACCATTCTTGTTTTTTGCTACAAATACAAAACGCTCGACAAGCGCACCTCGCTGGCGAAAAATATGGCAAAACACGCGGTGCTCTTCGAATCGAAGAAAATTTACGAGAACCGCATCCCCGACTGGATAGGTGTTTACCTGAAGGCGAAAAAATATACGATAAGCCCCCGCGCGGCCGGCATGCTCACCGAATACCTGGGCAATGATCTCGGGAAAATTTCAAATGAGCTGGATAAACTCATGATCAACCTGCCCGCTGGAACGGAGATCAGCCCGGAGGACATCCAGAAATACATCGGCATCAGCAAGGATTACAACGTTTTTGAATTGCAGAATGCGCTCGGGAAAAAAGATGTGCTGCGCGCCAACCGTATTGCCAATTATTTTGCATCCAATAAGCGTGATAACCCTTTGGTATTAACGGTGCCCACTTTATTCGGATATTTCAATAAAATACTTGCAGTACATTTTTTAAAAGACAAATCGAAAGAGAGCGTGGCGAAAGAATTGAAGGTGAATCCTTTTTTTGCGATGGATTACGTGAGTGCGGCAAAAAATTACCCGGCCGGCAAGGTGGTGCAGGTCATTTCCGATCTGCGGGAGACCGATCTCAGATCGAAGGGTGTGGATAATGCCAGCGCGGATGAAGGAGAGCTGCTGAAGGAACTTGTGTTTAAGATATTGCATTGAGGGATAAAGGGCATTAGTAGCCATTAGTAGTCATTAGGTTGTAATTAAGTTGTGTAAGGTATAATTAAGCAGGAAGGGGTGTGATCAAGTAACAAGTTGGCGGGTGTGAGTATCGAGATCGTTGAGAAAGATGCGTGAGCGATCCCTTCGACTACGCTCAGGGTAAATTCCGCGAAAAGCCCGCAGCGCCCTCCGTAGCTTCAGTTCCTTCTTCATAGTACTACAAAGGAGAAGCGAAGGGGGCCGAGGACTTGGAACGTAAAGCGCGGTGGCGCACGTGAATACGGCACGGAAATGTTGAATGCGCCACACGCCCAGAAAAACAAAAAAGACCCGGCATGTGAGACATAAGATTTGAAGCGAACGACCAATGCCACTTAATGACGCGCGGAGCGCAAATGACCAATAACTTCCAATATATGCTTCTGCATAATCGTTAACCAAAAAATACTTTCGATATGAATTACTGGCTCGTAAAATCAGAACCTTCCGTTTATTCCTACGAACGACTTGAAAAAGAAGGTAAGGCCGTGTGGGATGGTGTGCGTAATTTTGCTGCACGAAAACATTTGCGCGGCATGAAAGTTGGAGACCAGGTATTGTTCTATCACAGCAATGAAGGGCTCGCGGTGGTGGGGATCGCAAAAGTTTTGAAAGAGGCTTACCAGGACCCGACCACGAAAGATGACTGGAGTGCAGTGGACCTCGCCCCGTATAAAAAACTGAAGAACCCTGTTCCGCTCACCGAGATGAAAAAAGAAAAAAAGCTGCAGAACATCGGTTTGATCCGCATCGGCCGTTTATCGTGCATGCCGTTGGAGAAGGAAGAGTTCGAGCTTATTGTGAAGATGGGAAGTTAGTTTGCAGTTTATAGTTTATAGTTTTTTTCGAAGTTCGGGTTTCCTGGCATGATACGTTTTACCTCCATTCTTCTTCTTTCCCTTGCTTCAATATTTTCGTTTGGACAAAACATCAACACTTCTGTTTCCACCACCATCACCGTTTGGAAGGACAGCGCGATGGGCGCGATCTACAATAAGGCCACATCATCGGTAGCGTACGGCAAGCCGGGTAAGAATGGTTATTACAAAATTTACATTTCGGATACACTGGGAAATAATGAACACCAACTCACCTTTGCGGGCTGGAGAAGTGACCGTCACCAATGGGCGGAGGAATGGCATCCCTCGGGGAAATATCTTTTTTGTTACGTGGAGAAAGATGAATACGTGAAAGAGAAGGGCCACAAGCGCAAGCCCGTTGATGCCATTCCCGGTTATGGAGCTTATACCGACCTGTGGCTGGTCACGCGCGATGGAAAGCAGGCCTGGAAACTCACCAACCTTCCCAACAGCTACAATAGCGGCATCATACACGGGGCCATTTCGCCTGATGGAAAAATGTTTGCGTGGACCGAGCGTGTTGCAGCGCCAAAAGCGAACATGAACTTAGCTGCGGGCACTTATGTTTTTCGCGTGGCGGATATTATCCTGGATTCCGTTCCTCACCTGGAGAGCATTCGAACATTTATCCCGGGTGGAGTTCCTTTCTCGGGCGAGCTGGAAAGTATTTCGGCTGACAAGACAACCCTGTTTTTTTACAGCACTTTCGAAAGCAAGAATATTATAGCAACACCTCTTTATTCGCTCAACATGATCACGGGCGAGATAAAAAAATTGACCACCGAAAGTTTTTCACAGGTGCCAACACTTTCACCCGATGGGAAGCATGTGGTGTATATGACAGGCGCGGGCTGTGATATTTTCCCTTTCCAGGTGCAGGGAGCGGATTGGTACATGATGGACCCGGATGGAACGAATAAAGTGCGATTGACGTGGATGAATAAAAAAGATCATCCTCAATCGGTGAACAAATACAGGTTGGCGGGGAGTCTTTCCTTTATGAGCAACACTTCTTTTTTAGGAGGTGTGATGACGAAGCCGCTGGGGTTGATTGGATATACGGTGAAGGTGGTTATTAAAAAATAGTTTAGAGTCTCGAGTTTACAGTCTCAAGTTTACAGTTTCGAGTTTGTTGAAAAAGGAGTTTCCCAAACAATAGTCAAACGCGTTTCGAAGAAACAAATAAATATCAGCTGATCTTTAAAAAATGACCGCCTCGGAATTAAAAGAAATTGAAATTGCATTGGGGATTACCCTTCCAGGTTATTATAAAGAATTCATGTTAAATTATCCGGAAGACTTATCGAAGAGAGATGCTCCTGATTTTTTACTTTCATCCGATTACGAATTACTTATTGATGAAAATCTACAGGCCTGTTTAAATTTCCGGGACCGTCCGCTGAGCAAGCAATTTTTAATTATAGGTTACAACGGTTGTGGGGACTATTATTTAATTAACCTGGAAAAAGACGATGGTGTCTTCACATTCTTCCACGATTATCAACTCTTTTATAAGGCAGCCAATTCACTTCCCGAGTATTCAAAAACGATATTGGAAAACCGTGAAGAAGAAAGTTGGGGCAATGATTCTCTTAAGGTGAAGGACCTAAGGATTTAGCATCACAAGTCTAAACTCGAGACGAGAGACTTGAGACTCCAAACTAAGCATTCTCCTCCCATATCGCACACAAGTGAATGATCGTTCTAACCGCAGCTTCCATATCCTGCACGCTCACCCACTCCTGCTTACTGTGAAAAGCATGTTCGCCCGCAAAAATATTGGGACAGGGCAATCCCATGAATGATAAGCGCGAGCCATCCGTGCCCCCGCGTATGCTTGAGAGCACCGGCTTCATGCCCGCGCGC
>DATDFI010000276.1:0-11776 GCA_036522695.1 Bacteroidia bacterium
ACCACGATGTTCACGATGGCCACGAATTGTGCATTCAGCAAAAGATAGTGGCCGGAAAGCGAAAGAAAGGTGACGATCATCCACAGCACACTGTGAATGGGATTTTTACTCAGTACCACCATCAAAGCGCTAAGGAACGTAACGAAGGCAAGAAAATAAAAAACGTACTCTATGGGGCGCATAAAATATTAATGGTTGTGTTGGTACTCTTTATGTTTTTTGAATTCGAGCACTTCTTTGGTTTGTCGCTTGGATACATCCACCGGCTTGCCCACGGGCTCCACCAGCTTATCTTTTCCGAAATTGAGCGTGCCGCGCATGTATTCGGAAGGCACGATGCGATCGGTAAGGAAAATGGCCTCTTTCGGGCAGGCCTCCTCGCAATCCCCGCAAAAGATGCAGCGCAGCATGTTGATCTCGTAAACAGCTGCATATTTTTCCTCACGGTATAATTTCTCTTCTCCCGGCTTTGTTTCGGCTGCTGTCATGATGATCGCCTCGGCCGGGCAAGCCACCGCGCATAACCCGCAAGCTGTGCAACGCTCCCTCCCCTGCTCATCGCGCTTAAGTACGTGCATGCCGCGGTAAACAGGCGCGAACTCGCGCTTCACCTCCGGGTAATTAATCGTGACCTTTTTCTTGAACAAATGTCGTATGGTAAGGCCCATGCCGCTTAATATCGCAGGCAGGTACATCTTTTCCCATAAGGTCATTTTTTTCTTAACGACCGCTTTGCTTCTATTTGATAAAGATTGCATTTTGTTTTTCTCCTGTGTTTTTATTTATCCTTCTACCTGGCTGCACTATTTTGCATCCTTTCTCCGCTCCGTCCTATTCAAATAAATCACACATTATTCTCACACTAAAAAATTCATTAAACGATCTTCCCTGTCGCCCACATCACCACTCCCGTAACAATAATATTGATGATCGCCAAAGGTATCAATATCCTCCAGCCCAATTTCATCAACTGGTCGTAACGGAAACGCGGCAAGGTCCAGCGCACCCACATGAAAAAGAAAATAAAGAAGGTGATCTTCGCCATGAGCACGCAAAAGCCAACTACCGTTACCCACAAGGGGTCATGCACGTAGCGATAAATGATCGGGAAATTATACCCACCGAAATAAAGCGTGCTGATGACGGCCGATGAGATGAACATGTTGATGTATTCCGCAAAAAGATAAAAACCCAGTTTCATCGAGCTGTACTCCGTATGATAACCGCCCACCAATTCGCTTTCGCACTCGGGCAGGTCGAAAGGCGCCCGGTTCGTTTCAGCGAACGCACACACGATAAAGATCAAGAAGCCTAACGGCTGGTACAAAATATTCCAGTGCCAGCCGATCTGCTGTTTCGCAATTTCACCTACGCTCAGTGTACCGGTCATCATCACCAATGCAATGATGGAAAGACCTAATCCCAATTCATAACTGATCATTTGCGATGACGCGCGCAAAGCGCCCAGCAATGAATATTTATTGTTCGATGCCCATCCGCCTATCATGATACCATACACACCCACCGAAACCACTCCCAGCAAATACAAGATGCCGATATTCACATCCGTGATCTGTAAAGGATAGAAATGATGCGCATTATAATAAGGAAAGCTCCAGGGGATAACCACACCCGTCATACATGCGGTGAGCATGGCCAGTGAAGGGCCAAGGATGAACAGCCATTTATTGGAAACAGAAGGAATCATCTCTTCCTTCATGAACATCTTCACCCCATCAGCCAGCGGCTGCAGAATACCGAAGGGTCCCGCGCGGTTCGGTCCTCGCCTGTCCTGCAAAAAGGCCGCGATCTTGCGCTCGGCATACGTGGAATACATAGCCACAAAAAGCGCCAGCCCGAATACGCAGAGCACCAGTATTACTTTATATAGGATATAACTCCAATCCATCGTTCAATTATTTTCCATGCAGGTTATTCGGGTTGAGTGCGCCTTCTCCAAGGTCCACTTTTTTACCTTCTAACTTTTTCTGTTGCTTCTTAATATCGATCTTCAAATTGGCCAACACCTCGTAATGATTAGCCGAAATTACAGAGTGGCGATCGATGTGCGCTGGACCTTCTATCACCCAGTCGCTTGTTTTTTTATGGTGGTAGCGGCAATCGTTGCAGATCCAGCCCGGCTTGCCATCCTCCAGCAATATCACTTCATCGTATTCATCTTTGCGTGCAGTAACACGCAACACTTCTTCACCTTTATACCACAGGCGCACTTTGCCGCAGCACTTATCACACTTGCGATGCGCATCCACCGGCTTGGTGAACCACACGCGCGATTTGAAACGGAAAGTGCGGTCGGTAAGCGCGCCCACCGGGCACACATCGATCATATTCCCGCTCATCTCGTTGTCAACTGCATTTTGAATATAGGTTGATATCTCCGCCACATCACCGCGATTGATCACGCCATGCACCCGGCCGGGTGTAAGCTGGTCGGCCACTTTCACGCAGCGGTAACACAAAATGCAGCGCGTCATGTGCAGCTTAATGTATTCGCCAATATCTATCTTCCTGAATGTCCTGCGCTTGAATTCGTAGCGTGTGTTCTGCTTGCCATGCTCGTAACCCAGGTCCTGCAATTTACATTCGCCAGCCTGGTCGCATATCGGGCAATCCAGCGGGTGGTTGATCAATAAAAACTCCACCACACCGGCACGCGCTTCCAGTATTTCAGGCGATGTAATATTTTCCACCACCATCCCGTCCATCACCGTGGTGCGGCAACTTGCAACAGGCTTGGGCATCGGGCGCGGGTCTTTTTCCGAGCCCTTGCTCACTTTCACTATGCAGGTGCGGCAATAACCACCGCTCGTCTTCAATTTACTGTAATAACACATCGCGGGCGGAACGATCTCCCCTCCTATCATGCGCGCAGCATTCAGTATCGTTGTCCCGTCAGGAACTTCAATTGTTTTACCGTCTATCGTTACTTTAGGCATTTTACACCTCTTGCTTTTTTATGTCCAATGTCGCACTGAGCGTAGTCGAAGTGCGGGCGTGTCCCTTCCGCTATCACTTCAGGGTCGGGCTGTCGCTACTCGCTTCCCGCTGCCGGTTCGCCAGGCTCACCATTACAGCGGGAGAGCTCAAACAGGCCGCTCCATCCCTCACGCAAAAAAAATTAAAAGAACTAGTGCACTTCTGCTTTCTCCTCTATGTCCGGCAAACCGGCCGGCACTTCCAAATTATTAAGGCGGTAATAATGTTTTACATCTTTAATGCTCTTCGGGTTCTTCACATACTCTTCAAATTCCGCGCGGAAATGGCGTATCGCTGCAGCCACCGGCCATGCAGCCGCTTCTCCCAGCGGGCAAATCGTTTTCCCTTCTATTTTACTTTGTATGTCCCACAACAGGTCAATGTCCTCTATGGTTCCGTGACCGGCCAGGATCTTGTGCAATATTTTTTCCATCCAGCCTGTTCCTTCACGGCAAGGCGAGCACTGCCCGCAACTTTCGTGGTGATAAAAACGCGTGAAGTTCCACAGGTTTTTTACGATAGATGTCGTTTCATCCATCACGATAAAACCGCCCGAGCCCAGCATGGTCCCCGTCTGGAAACCTCCATCGCTCAATGATTCGTAGGTCATCAAACGGGGTTCGCCCTTGGCGGTTTTTAAAATTAACTCCGTGGGCAAAATGGGAACGGAAGATCCCCCGGCCACCACCGCTTTCATTTTTTTACCCCCGCGAATTCCTCCGCAATACTGGTCCGAGAAAATAAATTCCTCAACCGGAACACCCAGCTCTATTTCATACACCCCCGGTTTATTGATATGCCCGCTGGCCGAAATAAGTTTTGTGCCTGTTGATTTACCAACCCCGATCTTCGCATACTCCTCTCCTCCGCCATTCACTATCGGAACAACCGCAGCAATAGTTTCCACATTGTTCACTACCGTAGGGCAGCCCCAAAGGCCGGCCACCGCAGGGAAAGGAGGTTTGATCCTTGGGTTTCCTCTCTTGCCCTCGAGCGACTCAAGCAAGGCGGTTTCTTCACCGCATATGTATGCACCTGCACCCACCTGCACATACAAGTCGAGCGAGTAATCTGTTCCTAAAATATTTTGACCCAGCCAGCCGTTCGCGTATGCTTCTTCAATGGCTTTCTCGAGTATGCGGGATACATAAAAATATTCTCCGCGTATGTAGATGTATGAAGTGCGCGCGCCCAGTGCGTAGCTCGAGGTGATCATGCCTTCGATGAGCAAATGCGGGATGCGCTCCATCAGGTAGCGGTCCTTGAATGTTCCCGGCTCCGATTCATCGGCATTGCACACGAGGTAACGCGGCACCCCGGGAGGCTTTGCCAGGAAACTCCACTTCATCCCGGTAGGGAATCCTGCTCCACCACGCCCGCGCAGTCCCGATTTCTTCACTTCTTCCGTCACCGCATCGGGGGTCATGCTCTTCAGCGCTTTTTCCACCGAAGCATAGCCGCCCATCTGCCGGTAAACATCATAGGTGTTTATTCCTGCAACGTGATCGTGTGTGAGTAATAACTTCTTTGGCACCGGTCAGACTTTATCTAAATAGGTTTTCCGTTTGTTTTCTTTTTTCATCTCATCGAGCAGGTTATCCACCTTCTCAAGAGTAAGGTTCTCGTGGTACTTTGCCCCGCACTGTAACATGGGCGCTGTGCCGCATGAGCCCAGGCACTCCACTGTTTTTAAAGTGAACATGCCATCGGGTGTGGTTTGCCCGGGTTTGATCCCGAGTTTTTTGCCGATGTGCGCCACAATATCCTCCGCTCCCAGTAACCAGCACGATGAGGTGTGACACACTTCGATCAAACATTTTCCCACCGGTTTCAAATTGAACATCGAGTAGAATGATGCCACTTCATACACTTCAATGGGCTGGATCTTCAGCAAGGATGCCACATAATCCATCACCGGCACGCTCAGCCACCCGTCAAACTCGGCCTGCGCCAGGTGAAGGATGGGGATCACTGCCGACTTCTGTTTTCCCTCAGGATAACGCTTGATCATTTTCTGAACAAGCGCCAGTGATTCGGGTGAAAATTCTATTTTTTTATTACTGCTCACTTCTTTATTTCTTATTCAACTCATCGGCATTTACAAAAGTTACCGATGCGCATTGTGAAAATTTTGTTCCTGCTTTAATTTTTATTTGATGTGTTTTACTGAATTCCTTAATGCCCTGCAGGTACTTCGCCTGCACATCGGCCGGGATATTATCCTCTTTCATGAAATTGAAGAACCAGTATTGTACATTCCCATCCGCATCAAAATAGATCTTGTTGAAACAATAAGTGGGTTTGTCCCACTTCAGCCCGCTCTTCGAAAAATAATTCATCAGCTCCTCGTAAAATCCGGCCCAGGCCTTATCGAACTTCTTCAACTTTTTTCCTTCCGGGAAAACACCCTCGAAGGTTTCGGTCTTCAGCGCATTCGGGTAAAGACTGTCGAGCTGCGTTAAACGCACGCCATTTTTCCCCATGTCCTGGAAGGTCATGCAGTTTTGCGAATGCGCCACTGTAATTAGTGCCAGCAAAAAAAGAACGGAAGCTAGTGCTGTTTTTTTCGTGTTATTCATTCTTATCCCCGGACCAAAGCCCGGAGTTTGTTCAATTCATACTATCATGCATCCAATTCCCCTGCGATCACGTTCATCGAGCTCATGGTTAATATCGCATCGCTCAGCATGCCGCCTTTTATCATTTCAGGGTAGGCCTGGTAATAAATAAAGCAGGGTCTGCGGAAATGCAGGCGATAAGGCGTGCGGCCTCCATCGCTGACCAGGTAAAATCCGAGTTCCCCGTTACCGCCTTCAACAGCATGGTAAACTTCTCCTATGGGAACATCGTTCTCGCCCATCACAATTTTAAAGTGATAAATGAGCGCTTCCATATTATTATACACTTCCTCTTTGGGAGGCAAATAAAAATCCGGCAGTTCGGCATGGAAAGGGCCTTCCGGCATTTTCTCGATGGCCTGGTTGATGATGCCCAGGCTTTGCCACATCTCTTCCTGCCGCACCATGAAACGATCGTAGGTATCACCATTGGTTCCAACGGGGATCTCGAACTTGAAATCTTCGTATGATGAATACGGGTTCATCGCGCGCACATCATAATCCACACCGGCCGCGCGCAGGTTAGGACCGGTAAAGCCGTAACTCAATGCCTTTTCCCCGGTTATAGGTCCGCAGCCAATGGTACGATCCATGAATATGCGGTTGCGTTCCACCAGCTTGCTGAACTCTTTCAAATGCGCGGGAAATTCCTTACGGAACTTGTGAATTTTATCCCAGGCTTTTTTAGAAAAGTCTCTTTCCAATCCACCTATGCGGCCGATGTTGGTGGTGAGCCGTGCGCCACATATCTCCTCGAATATCTCGTAAATGAGTTCGCGCCACTGGAACATGTATAAAAAACCGGTCATGGCACCGGTGTCAACAGCAATGACCGTATTGCAAACGATATGATCGGCCAGGCGTGAAAGCTCCATGATGATCACTCGCAGGTATTCGGCACGTTTTGGAATTTTAGCCCCGATCAGTTTCTCCACCGTCATGTGCCAGCCCATGTTATTGATGGGAGAGGAACAATAGTTCAAGCGATCGGTGAGCGTGGTGATCATGTAATAGGGCTTATGCTCAGCGATCTTTTCGAATGCGCGATGGATATAGCCTACGGTCGGCTCGGCTTCCGCTATGATCTCTCCGTCCATCTTGAGGATGTTCTGAAAAATACCGTGCGTGGCCGGGTGCGTGGGGCCGAGGTTAAGGATGGAATATTCCTTTTCCTTCGTTCCGTCTTCTTTCTTCGCTATGTCCTTTGTCTCACTCATTATATATCATCGGCCTACGATTCGCTACGCTACCAGGGCCGTATTATTTTTATCGTCCGAACATTTCATCCCGTTTATCATCACGCGAACCATCTTCCAGCGCGTATTCTTTGCGCATGGGAAAATAATCCATCTCGTCCATGTTCAAAATGCGCTTGAGGTTGGGATGACCTTTGAAAATGATCCCGAAAAAATCATACTCCTGCCGCTCCTGCCAATTGGCTGAAGGAAAAATATCGGTGATGCTTTGTACTACTGGCTCGTTCACCGGGAAAAATATTTTCAAACGAATGCGCCAGTTCTTGGGCATGTTGTGCAACTGGTACATCACGCCCAATTCCTTTCCTTTGTTATCGGGATAATGCAGGCCGCACATGGTGGTTAAAAAACCGAATCCCATTTCGGGATCTTCCTTGAGGAACTTGATCACTTCGTGGACCTTTTCCCTTTTAAGTTCGATAACAGGGAAATCGTAACTCTGCTCCGCAGTCAACACCGCATCTCCAAAAACCGACTTGAGTTTTTCGTGAACCGTATTTAATAATGTGTTCTCGCTCACTTTATTTTTGTTCCGATCAGGCCCTGCCGCCCGAAGTTATGTTTCTTTTCAAGGTCCAGAACAACCAGTTGCCACCCGAAACGCAGCTGGCCACTTCCCAATTGCTCTTTCCCAATTCTGTCAAAGTATCCACCACTTCTTTGTAAGAACCGCTGCTCATATTTTCTTCGCCACCGGGAAGATTCACTCTAATCGAGTTACTGTCCCATAGCCATTCCAACGATGCGTATTCCCACTGCATTATTCAATACCGTATTTAGCAAGCATGGCTTTATATTCCGGTGAATTTCTCCTGCGGAATTGCTCCTTGCCCACCAGTTCCTGGATCTTTAAAATACCATCGATCACCTGCTCGGGACGAGGGGGGCAACCCGGGATGTAAACATCCACCGGTATGATGCGATCGATGCCCTGCAACACACTATAAGTATCGAATATCCCCCCGCTCGATGCGCACGCACCCATGGATAAAACCCATTTGGGCTCTGCCATCTGCTCGTACACCTGGCGCAATACAGGGCCCATTTTTTTGGCAATGGTTCCCATCACCATCAAAAGATCCGCCTGCCGGGGCGAAAAGCTTAAGCGTTCCGAACCGAAACGGCCCAGGTCGTAGTGAGAACCCATGGTAGCCATGAACTCGATACCGCAGCAGGATGTAGCAAAAGGAAGGGGCCAGATAGAATTTTTACGTGCGAGGCCCACCGCTTTTTCAAGAGAGGTAGCAAAAAAACCCGCTCCTTCCAACCCCTCGGGTTGTTTGGCCAGGTTATAATCCGGTTTACTTTCAATTATCGCCATCTTCACAAAATTTCACTCTTCACACTCTAAAGTTACGCAATTTACAGAGGAGAAAAGCGAAGTAAACGTTAATAAATGTTATAGATCACTCCCACTTGAGCGCGCCCTTCTTGATGATGTAAACAAATCCTACCAGGAAAAATCCCATGAAGGTGAACATCTCCCACATTCCTGTTGCTCCCAGCGATTTGAAATTCACCGCCCAGGGATACATGAAGATCACCTCCACATCGAACAGCACAAAAAGTATGGCCACTAAAAAATATTTGATGGAAAAAGGGATGCGCGCATTGCCGTGCACCTCTATCCCGCACTCAAACGTATCGTCCTTTATTTTGCTGTGCCGCTTGGGGCCCAGCCAATGTGTAACAAGCATGGTCGTCACCACAAATCCGGCCGCCACCACAAACATTAAAAAGATCGGAACATAATCCGCCACCGTGTTTTGCGCCATTTTTTTACCTTGATTGGAGGTACAAGTTTAAAGTTTTTTTTGATAACCGGACAAGAAAAATCACCACGCTTAAACCGGGATTTGTCCCTCTGTAAAGCAGGGTTTGTCGATGAGTGGGAAAATAAAAATGCCCCGCGCACGCGCACGAGGCATTTTCACGCAAAAATATGCCTTATATCATTCTATCACCAGCTTCTTCACCGATCGTAAATTCCCTGCGCTCACTTTCACCAGGTAAACGCCCGCAGTAAGCTCCGAAACATCCATCATCGTTCGTTCTTCCCCGCTTATGATACGCTTCACTGATCTTCCATTCATGTCAAATATTTCTATGGTTCCCGCACTTTTCAGCCCGGGCGTAGTAAGGCAGATATTATCGCTTGCAGGATTCGGGAACAAGGAAACATCAAAACTGTTTTGAGGTGCGTTATGAACACCCGTTACGTTACTGAGCGGGCGCTTCCACACGCCATGGCCATGCGTAAAACACACCAGGGTTTGATCCACCGGGGAGATCACCAGGTCATAAACCATCACCGCGTCCGGGAAACCCGTATCATAGGTCTGCCAGGTTGCTCCCGCATCGGTTGAAACGAAGGCTCCAAGATCACAGCCTGCGTACAAAACATTGGTATGGGCCGGATCGATAGTGATGCAATGAAAAGGAAGATCGGGTAAGCTGCCGCTGATGTTGGTCCAGGAGCCGCCAGCATTCACCGACTTATATATGTGTCCTGTTCCGAAGCCGGAGAACACCGCGTAAACTTCGCTGGGATTGTGAGGATTTACACTGATCCTCCTCGGAAAATGGTTGGGAAGCCCCGCGGAAATATCCGTCATGGTTCCGCCACCATCCGTGCTCCGGTACATTTTCATGCTGTTGGTTTGATCAGGCGCGGTGGCACAATATATAGTATCATCATTAGTGGCAGATACGGCAATGGAAAGTACGATGGCTCCATTGTTGAGCGGATTGGGGCCCGTGGGAGAAAATGATGCGCCCTGGTTGGTTGATTTTTCGATGTGATCGAGGCCCGCATAAATATCGCCTGGGTTGGATGGGCTTACCACGAATGGAGCAAGGAATGCTTCAGGATTTCCACCCATGGGATTTGCAGAGGTATAATAGATCTGGTTCCAGGTCGTATTCCATTGATCGGTGGTTTGGATCACATTCAAATATTGATAAGAACCGTATTGAATTTGATCATTAGTGGGATCGATGGCATTATAGCTGCCATCGCCACCGATGATGGAGGTCCAGTTGGGTGAGCCGGTGTACATATTGGTGTAATTATCCTGCGCACCGCCCAATGCCATGAGCGAATCGGAATAGGAGACCGAGCCTATATAAAATTGAGTGGTAACGTACCCGCTGGTGCATTCCTGGAAACTTTGGCCGAAATCATTCGAGCGGAAAAGTCCCGCATCGGTGGCGATGTAAACTTTATTGGGATCGAGTGGATTGTCGACAATATCGTGCACATCGGAGTGCATGTACAAAGGCGGGCCCGAATTATAATCGGAGAGCTGGATGAAGTTCATTCCCCCATCGTATGAACCATGCACCTCCACTCCACCCGTGATCACGGTATTCTGATCATCCGCTTTGAACATCAATCCTCTAGAGTAAAAACCCTGGTACGAAGCAATGTCCTGCACACTGCCCGCGCTCCAGGTCGCTCCTTTATCCGTAGAGGTAAAATAACCTATGGTATTGAAGGCATTGCAGATCTCACAGATCATGATATCGTTATTACCGGGGAAAGCCGCAAGAGTGATGCGGCCGGTGCGGTTGGTGTTGGAAGGCAAACCTGTTGTGACAATATTCCATGTTGCACCGCTGTTTGTAGTGCGGTACAATCCTTTATTCGGACTGCTCATGTTGCCGACCCCGCATAAAACAATATTGGTGTCCGCTTTATGGATCTGCATGTCCATGGCCATTTGTACGTTGAGCACTTGTGTCCACGTGGCGCCTCCATCGGTGGTTTTGTAAATTCCTTCAGTAGTGGAAGCGTAAAGTGTATTGGGACGTAAAGGGTTCATCACGATGTCCCACACTCCGCGGTTTTGCTGGTAGGTCCAGTTGAGCGACTGCGTCCATGTGGCGCCTCCATCGGTGGTTTTCAAAATCCCTATTCCGAAAGTTCCGCGCGTGGGACGATCGATAAGTCCGTAACCGTACTCTGCGCTTCCGTAAGAATATGTTTCACCCGTCCCGATGTACATTTCATTCGGGTTATTGGGGTTGATCACGATGCTGCTCACGCTGTTCACCGGAAAACCCGTGGGGATGTACGTCCATGCATTATTTCCTACTCCTCCTGAATTTGATTTCCACAATCCTCCTCCCGCAGATCCAAGCCACACCTTACTTGTGTCCTGCGGGTTGATGGCCACGCAAAGCGTGCGGCCGCCAATGTTGCGCGGGCCAATATTGCTCCAGTTCCCCGGAAAAGTTGATTCACTCCTGTTCGCTGCTTTGTCATGGTAATATTGAAACGCGGAGGCATAAGCATCGGGCGCAATATCTTTATTGGGATAGGCCGCCATTTGATTGAGTACCTGCAAGGCATCAATGGATTCGGTTCTTGATTCAACCCGTTCACGTTTATCCGCATCATGCGTGAATTTCCTTTTTGAAGGAAATCTTTTCTTCGATAAAAAAGAAATGGAAAAGATGAGTGCTACCGTTATGCAAACGGCAGTTTTCAGGAGACGGGCGTTTTTCATGCTTGGTGATTTAAAGACCAAGCAAGATCGCTAAAAAAGGACAAATAAAAAAGGAACTTGCTTTGGCGCATCGCTTTGCTCACCTTGGGTATTTTAAATACATTCGTGTTGGCTTAGGCCCCGGCCAAAAAACACACTGATGAAAAAGTCATTCTTACCCGCTATTTTTTTATTTCTTACATCCTTTTCATTCGCACAGCTTACGATTACCTGTGATACCGTGATACAAACCTCCACCTGCGCAGGAGGTAACGTGATCGTTCCGTTTACCGTGACGGGGGGTACATTCAGCTTCGGCAATGTGTTTAAGGCGCAACTTTCAAATGCCTTCGGTTCGTTCGCAGCACCTGTCAACATCGGCCAGCTTCCCTGGATCAGCAGCGGGATCATTTTC
>DATDFI010000277.1:0-3609 GCA_036522695.1 Bacteroidia bacterium
CATCGCTTCGGAATTCATTCGCTGCCCGAAGATCATCGGGATGCATTACGACACCTTCGGCTACATCAAGATCGATCATGCCGAAGCACAGAAGAAATTTTCGAGGGCCGGGAAAGAATTGACGCTGATGGAGATCGGCTCCACCATAAAAATGTAAAACGACAACTCTCAACAAAATGGGAAAGATCATCGCGATAGCCAACCAGAAAGGCGGAGTGGGAAAAACCACCACCGCCATCAACCTCGCAGCCAGTCTTGCTGTGCTCGAGAAAAAAACCTTGCTGGTGGATGCCGACCCGCAGGCCAACAGCACCTCGGGCGTGGGTTTCGATCCCAAGAATGTGAAACAAAGCATTTATGAATGCGTGATAGACGGTGTGGAACCCAAGGACGTGGTCCTTCAAACAGGCACACCTAATCTCAGCCTTCTTCCTGCCCACATCGACCTGGTGGGAGCCGAGATCGAGATGATCAACCTGCCCAGCCGCGAGAAGATGATGCGCAAAGCATTGGAGAAAATAAAAGATGATTATGACTTCATCATCATCGATTGCTCCCCTTCGCTCGGTCTTATCACGGTAAACTCGCTTACTGCTGCCGATTCGGTGATCATTCCCGTGCAGTGCGAATACTTTGCGCTGGAAGGCCTCGGCAAACTGCTTAATACCGTTAAGATCGTTCAGTCGCGCCTTAACCCGGAACTGGCGATCGAAGGTATCCTGCTCACCATGTACGATATTCGCCTGCGCCTGAGCAACCAGGTGGTGGAAGAAGTGAAAACGCATTTCCAGCAAATGGTGTTCGATACCATCATCCAGCGCAACACCAAGCTGGGAGAAGCGCCCAGCTTCGGGCAAAGCATCATCATGCACGATGCAAGCAGCAAAGGAGCGGTGAACTACCTGAACCTGGCCAGGGAGATCCTACAGAAAAACGACCTCACGCGCATCAAAGAGTCGGAAAAAATAATTAATATTACAGAGGAGAATTAAAAGATCATTCGGTGTGATCACCGTTGAATGTTACGAAGCAACTCGTAACATTCTTTTTCTCCGGCAGCATCATCCATCAAAATCCGCATTTCGTAAATTCGTACAACCATTCGTAATTCGCTGAAATAAAATGAGTACTCCCAACAAACGTAACGCACTTGGCAAAGGATTGAGCGCACTGCTCGAAAATGCCGACACCGATATCACATCGAACAAGAAGGCGGAGACCGCAGTGGCCGGGTCGGTGAGCAATATTCCCGTTTCACAGATCGTGGCCAATCCCTTCCAGCCACGCACCGATTTTGAAGCGCAGTCCCTGCTCGACCTCGCGAATTCCATTAAAGAACAGGGCATCATTCAGCCCGTGACGGTACGCAAGATGGGCTACGACCAGTACCAGCTCATCTCGGGCGAACGCAGGTTCCGTGCTTCGCAAATGGCCGGGCTCAGCACCATTCCCGCTTATATCCGTATCGCCAACGACCAGGCCATGCTCGAAATGGCTTTGGTGGAAAATATTCAACGCGAGAACCTGAATGCCATAGAAGTTGCATTGAGCTACAAACGCCTGATCGATGAGTGCAACCTCACCCAGGAAGAGCTGAGCAAGAAAGTGGGGAAAGAACGATCTACCATCGCCAATTTTTTGCGCCTGCTCAAGCTCCCTGCCGAGATCCAGGCCGGCATCCGCGATGGAAAGATCAGCATGGGCCATGCCCGCGCGCTGCTCTCGCTCGAAAGCGAAGCCAAGCAGGTAGCAGTGTTCAAGCAGATCGTGGACGACTCGCTTTCGGTGCGCGAGGTGGAAAATCTTTCGCGCAACATCCATACCTACAAAAACAAACTTGGAAAAGCCGAAGGAGAAAAAAGTGTTTCTTCCCTTGAGCTCGATACATTAGCGGAAAACCTGAAAGAACATTTCAAGGCGAAAGTGAAAGTGCAGAAGTCGGTGAACGGCAGCGGCAAGATCACCATTCCCTTCCGCTCCGAAGAGGACCTCGGCCGCATTCTTAATATCCTCGAACTCTGATCGCGGTTAATGATCGTATGATATTCAAAAAGCCATCCGCACTCCTTTTGATTGCGATGGCTTTCCTGCTTTTTTTGTCCCCTGCACTTTCCCAGCGGAAAAAAGATTCCCTTCCACCCACAAAGATGGTGCGTGATTCTGTTCCCGTTTCGCAACACCCCCCCCGCAAAGCCACCATCATGTCCGCTTGCCTGCCGGGGCTCGGACAAGCCTACAACAGAAAATACTGGAAGATACCCGTGGTTTATGCGGGCCTTGGCACATTCGGTTATTTTGCCTTTTACACCAATTCGCAGTACAAAGGTTACAAGGACGAATATATTTTCCGTACAAATAATCCCGCGCTCGTGAACAATTATCCTGGATATTCCACCGATCAATTGAAATCGAACGTGGATTTTTACAGGCGCTACCGCGACCTGAGCGTGATCCTGATCGCGGCAGTGTATACACTCAATATTGTTGACGCAAATGTGGATGCTCACCTCTTCACTTTCGATGTAAGCAATGATCTTTCACTGAATTGGTCGCCATCGCTTCAATTCAACACATTCACCTGCAGGAATACAACCGGATTGTCATTCACCCTAAAATTTTAACTTTACGGTCCTATATTTCACCGTATGAAAATAGCATTGATCGGTTACGGCAAAATGGGCAAAGAGATCGAACAGGTCGCCATCAAACGCGGTCACGAGATCAGCGCCAAGGTGGATGTAAGCAATGCCGCAACTTTTACTGCCAGGGAGCTTGCCGGTTCGGATGTAGCGATAGAATTCAGCACACCCGAAAGCGCGGTGAACAATATTTACAAATGCTTTGAAGCGCGCGTGCCGGTGGTGGTAGGTACAACAGGCTGGCTGAAACGACTGGATGAAGTGGAAAAGGAATGCCTGCAGAACAAGTACGCGCTCTTTTACGCTTCCAACTTCAGCATTGGCGTTAATCTTTTTTTCAGGATCAACGTTTACCTGGCGCGCCTCATGAACAATTACCCGGATTACGATGTCTCGATAAAAGAGATACATCATGTTCATAAACTGGATGCTCCCAGCGGAACAGGCCTCTCCCTCGCCAACCAGGTGATCAAAAATATGGAGCGTAAAGAAAAATGGGTGAATGCCGAAACGAAAAATGAAAAAGAACTTTCGATCATTTCTGAACGTGAAGGAGAAGTGCCCGGCACACATATCATCAAATACCGCTCGGAGGTAGACGAAATAACGATCACGCACGAAGCATTCAATCGAAAAGGATTTGCTTTAGGTGCAGTGCTGGCAGCCGAATTCATGAAGGGGAAGACAGGAGTTTTCGGGATGGAAGATCTGCTTAAAATTTGACCCGCGTGAGCGATTGCAGCGAAAAGCCCGGAGTGAGTGGTGCAGGGTGTTTCCACCCGACATACGAGCGAGGACTTGAAGCGAAAAGCGCGGTGCCGCACGATATGAAGATGAAATGACGAATGCCAAATGCGGCACACGCCCGAAATAAAAACATTAACATTCATTAACGAAATACATATAATCGAAACTCAAGCTCACCGTTAATTCCCGATATGAACATTTACCTCATACTTTTCCTCCTCGC
>DATDFI010000278.1:0-4019 GCA_036522695.1 Bacteroidia bacterium
ATACCTCGCCACGCGCACATCCGTGAGCGCATTCACGATGCCGCAGGAGTTTCCATCCCACGTCAGGGTAACATATTTATTTTCGCTTCCGGCATTGCGGGTGAGTATCCAGTACTCGCAATTGCTGAGTGTAGCAAGCGAGGACACCATCGTATTTCCGTAAGGTGTTTGCGGGTTGGAATAGAAATATTCGCAGGTAAAATCAACGGTGGGGCCCGGCTGAGTAAGTGTTACGTCATTCACAGCAAACGAAGGGTCGCTGCCAAAGCTATCATCGTTATTCACCCAACGGAAACCAATTTTAACATTCGCATTATTATTTGCGCTCGAGGGAAGGCTGATCGAACGGGAGGCCCATATTCCCTGCCCACCGCAGCCCGTACTTGTTTTAGGCGGATCATCGATCTGCGACCAGGTACTGCCATCGTAATACCAAACGGTCGCATTGTCAGTGCTGCCCTGGCCGTTCTCAATATAAGTAAAAGCCAAAACGATGTTAGAGTATCCTGCGCAATTTATTGTGGGCGATTCACATCTTTTATCGGTATTGGTGCCTCCTCCCCACCCGGGTCCCAAAAGATCGCAGTAGCCTCCAGCATCGTATGCCGCGCCCGGATCCAGGATAGTTACAGATCCAACATGCAATGTAGCGTTCGATCCGCATCCCGATCCACACGTGCCTACTGCATTTCCATTCTCAGCGCAGCTGATATACCAGGTGTTCGATTGGGGTGTTTGCCCGCAATTATCCGTAGTGGGATTATTGGAATTGTTGATCGTCCAGGTGCCATTCACTCCCGTGTAAGTGCTGGCGAGGCAGCCCGAAGTACATCCGTTATTGAATGTCTCCGTCCAAAAGGTGGTGGAGCCTGCCGAGGCGGAAATCCCAAGAGGTTGGTAGTCGGCCCCTTTTCCAACGGGGAAAGTGAATGCGGAATTTCCAGCGTAGCGTATCGGCCCGTCAACAAAACTGCTGTTGGATGCACCTGTTACACTTCCATTTGAATTTATGGTGGGCAGGTTGGTCAAGGTGGAGTACAAAATCCCGCTGGTAAACGTAAGGGCATTGTCAACAGTAATGGCCCGGTTCAGCGTTAAGCCGTTTGCTGATTTATTTATGGTGAGATCATAAATATTAAGCGTGCCAGTCCCGTTCACTCCCTGTGCATTACTTCCGGAAAAAATAATTTTCCGTGAACCGGTACCTGCAGAATAATTCACCGTACCGTTCACCGTTAAATTGCCCTGCACTTCTATACCTGTTCCATAGTTTCGCATTGTATTTCCTGCACGCACAGTAACATTTCCCCAAACCTGGGTAGCTGTTGCATTGGTTTGATTATTTAAAAAATCAACTGTGTTGCTTCCGCTTCCTCCCACATCCAAATTCCCTTTGATAGTAGCGTAACCCAAACCCGTAAAACAGGAAGTATTGGGCATAGTCCAGGCTGCACCCGTATTGTTTTCGATGGTGAGGTTTCCGTAATAGGCGCCTGTAGTGGATAAGGTAGGATTTTGCCCGGTTGTTTTACGAATGATCCAATTGGAAGTGGAAGGAATAGTTGAAATTCCGGATTGATATGCATTTTGCCAGTTGTTGGATGAGTTTCCCGAGGTACGCACCAATGTACCGTTACTTCCCATTATCCAGGTGGCTGTGGCCGGACTGAAAGAAATACTTGTCAGTGTAGTGCCACGATTGTCAATGAATGTTCCATTCACCGTAAGATCGACTCCCGCGCCATCGGCAATAGTAAGTGTTCCCCCGTTCCAACTTACCGTTGCACCGGGGTTAATTATAACCTGGTCGATGGTGATGGTAGCCGCAATGGTTATAATATCCGGGCTTTGAATTGTAATTACACCATTGGCACTATTGGGCGGAGCACCGGCCGCCACCCAGGCGCTGCCGTTCCATGTTTGCCAACTCGCAACAACCGACCAATTGGTATTAACACCTGTTCCTACTGTTTGATAATCGCCAACCGATTGCGAGCGGACATGTGTGCCGGCAAGAAGCGCAAAAAACAAGGGGATTATTTTTTTGAACGTGGGCAAGTGAGAGAGGGGCCTGGCTTGAGCTAATATACCACAGTTAAGGGGCCAAGTCAAATTAACCGGGAATAATTAATGAAACGTTATTAAATGATCAGGCGATCTTTTGCTTCCTGCGTTTTTTTTCCCTGATGATGAGGCTGAGCTCACGGCCGGTTTGACCTTTAACGGAAGTATTTTCCTGCGCACGCCTGATAAGGTAAGGCAATACATCCCTCACAGGACCGTAAGGAACATACTTGGCCACTTTGTATCCCGCATTGGAAAGGTTAAAGCTGATGTGATCACTCATGCCGAGCAATTGCGAAAAATAAATGTGATCGTTGCCCGCGTTGATCTGTTTATTTTCCATCATTTTCACTAACAGTGAAGAGCTTTGTTCGTTGTGCGTTCCTGCGCACATGGCCACGCGCGAAACATGTGCGACACAAAATTCGAGGGCAGCATTATAATCGCGGTCGGTATCGGCTTTAGTATCCTGGATTGGCGAAGGATAATGCATTTCGGCCGCGCGCTTGCGTTCCTTTTCCATGTATGCCCCGCGCACCAGCTTGGCACCCAAAAAATAATTTCCTTTCTCCGCCATTTCAAGCGAGTGCTTCAAATAAGCGAGGCGGTCCTTGCGGTACAATTGAAACGTGTTGTAAACGATCGCTTTTTCTTTATTGTAAAGTGCCATCATTTCATTGGCAAGATCGTCAATGGCTTGTTGTATCCAGCTTTCCTCGGCATCTATGAAAATGGGTTTGGCAACATCGTGTGCGGCCCTGCAGATGGTATTCACGCGAACGCGCACATTTTCCCATTCCTTTTTTTCATCGGGAGTAAGCTCCTTTTTTAAACTCACTTTTTCGAGGAGGGCAAAGCGTGCGAGGCCCGTGACCTTGAATACGCAGAAGGGAATGTTCGGGTCGTTCTTCGCACGTTCAACGGTGGCTGCGATCTCTTTCATGCCTTTATTAAAATCTTCCTCGGTTTCTTTTCCTTCAACCGAATAATCGAGAATGGTCCCCACCTTGTATTTGCCCAGCGCTTCAACGGTCTTTGCACATTCGCTGATGTTCTCGCCTCCCACAAATTGTTTGAAGATGGTGGCTTTGATAATTCCTTTTATTGGAAGATGAAGCTTGAGCGCGAAAGTGGTGAGTGATTTACCGATGTTCACGAACATAGGGCTGCCTATCATTTTGAACAGCCAGTAGGAACGCTGGAGGTCCCTGTCGTTCTTCCCCGAAAATGCTACCTGCGTATTGTCGAATGAAACCATGCTGATGCGCGTGCAAATATGCTGAAAATTCGAATGTGAAAAGCAGCTCCCCCGGAACGTCCTCCCCAAACAGAAATTTCATTTCCTTTGCAGGATGCGAATGCAAAGCGTGGAGGCCGGCACTTACCGGGTTTATATCGGGGATGATGTGTTCCGGGAGCTGAACCGGCAACTGAACTATACCGCATTTAAACACGCTAAAATTTTTGTGCTGGTGGATGAGCATACACTCAAACATTGTTATCCCATCGTGCTGAACGCGGTGAAGCGCCTGCGCGAGGCGGAGATCATAGAAATTGAGAGCGGTGAAGAGAGCAAGAACATTGATGTGTGCCGCAACATCTGGTCAGCACTGTCGGCATTGGGTGCCGACCGCCAATCCCTGCTCATCAACATAGGTGGTGGGGTGATAGGTGATATTGGAGGGTTTGCAGCGGCCACTTTCAAGAGAGGCATCCCGTTCATCAATATTCCCACCACATTGCTGGCGCAGGTGGATGCATCGGTGGGAGGAAAATTGGGCATTGACCTTGACGCCCTGAAGAACGAGATCGGTGTTTTCGGTGACCCGGCAGGTGTTTTTATCTACCCCGGTTTTTTAAGTACGTTACCAAAGCGGCAGTTATTCTCCGGTTTTGCCGAAGTGATAAAGCACGCGATCATATCCGATAAAAAATACTGGAAACAGGTGCAGGAT
>DATDFI010000279.1:0-5560 GCA_036522695.1 Bacteroidia bacterium
GGTGTGACCGGGCAGGACGGTGCTTACCTTGCCGAACTCCTGCTCAATAAAGGATACATTGTTCATGGCGTGAAGCGCAGGAGCTCCCTGTTCAATACCGACCGCATCGATCATCTATACCACGATCAGCATGAAAAAGGTGTGAAGTTTTTCCTTCACTATGGCGATCTTACCGACAGCACGAACCTTATCCGCATCATACAGGAAACACAACCTGATGAAATTTATAATCTCGCGGCCCAATCGCACGTGCAGGTATCATTCGAAACACCGGAGTACACGGCTAATGCCGATGCCCTGGGCGTGCTCCGCATCCTTGAGGCCATTCGGATACTGAAACTGGAGAAGAAAACAAAGTTCTACCAGGCTTCAACTTCCGAAATGTTCGGTGAGGTGCAGGAGATCCCGCAGCGCGAGACCACTCCTTTTTATCCGCGCTCGCCTTATGGTGTGGCTAAAGTGTACGGCTTCTGGATCACCAAAAATTATCGCGAAGCCTACGACATCTTTGCCTGCAACGGCATTTTATTCAACCACGAAAGCCCGGTACGCGGAGAAACATTTGTGACCCGCAAGATCACGATGGCAGCCGCACGGATCAAACTCGGCCTGCAGGAAAGATTATTCCTCGGCAACCTGAATGCAGAACGCGATTGGGGCCATGCAAAAGATTATGTGGAAGGCATGTGGCTCATGCTGCAGCAAAATGAACCGGACGATTATGTACTCGCGACCGAACGGAAAATATCAGTGCGAAAATTCACGGAGATGGCTTTTGCCGAGGCAGGGATCAGTATAATATGGAAAGGGAAAGAAATAGAGGAAAAAGGGTACGATGAACAAACCGGGAAGTTGCTTGTGGAGATCGACAAACGTTATTTCCGCCCTACAGAAGTGGATAAGCTGATCGGTGATGCATCAAAAGCAAAAAAGAAACTCGGCTGGAAACCCAAACACACTGTTGAGCAACTGGCTAAAGAAATGGTGGAAGAGGACATTAAGCTTTTCTCGAGGGACAAATACCTGATAGAAGGCGGGCATAAGGTGAGAAAAGGTGACGAGTAATGAACAGGAACAGTAAAATATACATCGCTGGCCACAGGGGAATGGTGGGCTCTGCCCTGTTAAGAAGACTGCAAAAGGAAGGCTACACCCAGTTCGTGCTGCGCTCTTCCAAAGAACTTGACCTTCGCGACCAGCAAAGTGTACGGGATCTTTTTTTGAAAGAAAAACCGGAATTCGTTTTTCTCGCTGCCGCGAAGGTGGGAGGTATACAGGCCAATAATATTTATCGTGCCGAGTTCCTGTACGATAATCTCATGATCCAGAATAATGTGATCGACTCAGCTTACAGAAGCGGGGTAAAAAAATTAATGTTCCTCGGCTCATCCTGCATCTATCCCAAGCTCGCCCCTCAACCCCTCAGGGAAGATTATCTCCTTACGGGTTTGCTCGAATCCACGAATGAACCTTATGCCATCGCCAAAATTGCGGGAATAAAAATGTGTGATGCCTACCGCTCGCAATACGGCAGCAATTTTATTTCGGTGATGCCGACCAACCTTTACGGACCTAACGACAATTATGATCTCGAGAATTCTCACGTGCTGCCTGCCCTGCTCCGTAAATTCCATATCGCCAAAAAAGAGAAGGCTTCTTTTGTCACCGTTTGGGGAACAGGCGCCCCCCTGCGCGAATTCATGCACGTGGATGATCTTGCGGATGCCTGTTATTTTTTAATGCAGAATTACAATGAGAAGGGACTGGTGAACATCGGGGTGGGTTCGGATATCTCCATAAAGGATCTTGCGCTGCTCATCAAAAAAATAGTTGGCTTTGAAGGCGAATTACGTTTTGATACGAACAAGCCCGATGGTACCCCGAGAAAGTTAATGGACGTAAGCAAACTTCATCTGATGGGCTGGAAGCATAAGATCTCTCTCGTGGAAGGGATCAGGGATGTTTATGCCGAAGTGAAAGAAAAATTTTAATGGCACAAGGTATCAGGTACAAAGTACAAAGATGGATCTGTATTTTTTCAATGCTGATCGTATTGCTCCCTTGTTTTTCAAAAGCGCAGCAACGTAATATCCCTTTGAACCGAAATGCAGATCTGAACCTCGAGCAAACGCTTCTTAGGTATTCAGATAGTCTTGCGAGCTCAGCATTCAGACCTTTGATCACTTCACAAATTACCGGTAACAGAACCGCAGTGTCGGTTTCACCAGAACTGAGTATTTCCTTTGAGGAACCTGGAAATTACAATGCGCAGCATCGTAATTTGTTCGTCCGCAAACTAAAATATGAAAACCTTATTGTTGTTCGTGACACCACCGATAAATTCTACATGACCATCGATCCGCTCTTCGACTTTCAATTCGGAAGAGATAAAAGGGACACCTCGGGCGAAAAACTTTTTGTGAACACGCGCGGCATTTTAGTGCGGGGAGATGTTGGGAATAAATTTTCCTTCGAAACAAATTTTTACGAGAACCAGGCCCGCTTTCCCACTTATATCGATTCTTTCAACATGCAGTACGGTATTGTTCCCGGCCAGGGAAGATGGAAGCCTTTCAAGGAAAATAAAAAGAACGAATACCTCAGCGGCTACGATTATGCCATGGCCTCCGGTTATGTTTCTTATTCCCCGAATAACCATTTCAATTTCCAGGTGGGTCACGGAAAACATTTCACCGGGGATGGTTATCGCTCGCTTTTGCTGAGCGACAACACTTTTAATTATCCTTTCTTTCGCGTTACTACAACATTCGGAAAATTCCAGTACACCAATTTGTACGCGGCTTTCATGAACATGAGCTATGGAGCTACGCCAAAAGGCACCGAACATTTGTTCCAGAAAAAGGCCGGTGTATTCCAATTTCTCAGCTGCAATATTATCCCGCGCATCCAGCTCGGTTTGTTCCAGGCCACTATCGCACAAGGTGCCGATTACCGCAACAACCAGCATCTCGAAGCTTTTTATTTTAACCCGCTCATTTTCGCCAACGCGATCAAATACGGTTTGAACGACAGCTATAACGTGCTGCTCGGTTCAACACTAAAAATAAAGATCACCAACAGTATTTCGGTTTACGGGCAGTATGCGGTTGATCAATTTCCTTCAAAGGAACTGGGCGGAGGATCAGTGGCCAACAAGCAAGGTTTCCAGGCGGGCTTAAAATATTTCGATGTGTTCGGAGTAAAAAACCTTCACCTGCAGTTGGAGTACAACCAGGTACGCCCTTACACCTATGCAAAAGATTCGATGGTGGATGCGTACTCCCATTACAATCAGCCCCTCGCACACCCCCTGGGCGCCAACTTCAAAGAAGCCATCGCGTTTTTGAATTACCGCATAGGCGATTTTTTTGCTGAAGTGCATCTCAGCTACGCCACCGTTGGTCGTGACTCGGCCGGTGCCAACTTCGGGGCCGATGTTTTCCGAAGTGCCGCTACCGCCTGGTACGGGCCGGGCTCCGACATCAATACCCAATGCCAGGGATTGAAAACCACTATCCTCTACAAGGACATTAAGGTGGGTTACCTCATCAACCCGGCCACCAATATGAACCTGGTTTTAGGCCTCACGCAACGGGATATGACCAATGTTTTCAGTGAAAATCACAATTTTTACCTCTATTTCGGCTTCCGCACCTCGCTTACCAACCACTATTTCGATTTTTGAACAGGTTCACCTGAAAAACATACCCGGCAGGCGGGTTTTTCACTTGCAAAAGTGGCTTTTAAAAGGTACCTTCGCACTCTATAAACAGAGGACAACTTGTATTTAGCCTTAGTTTTCGTCACTTCCTTCTTTCTTGTTGTTATTACAACCCCTTCGCTCATTAAGGTCGCCATACTGAAGCGCCTGCTTGACGAACCGGATGATGAACGCAAGCTTCATGGAAGAAGGATACCCACCATCGGGGGCATCATCATATTTGCAGCCACCTTTTTCTCCTTTGCCCTGTGGTTTCCCACCGAGAGTTTTTTCAAGACCGAGAACATCGGCAATAACATTACCGATCTGAAATATCTTGCCGAAGTGGGACTGGCCACCGACTCGATGAATGATTTCAAATACATTTTGGCCACGGTGCTTATCCTCTTCTTTGTTGGCGTCAAGGATGATATTGTGGGGACCGCGGCCATCAAAAAACTGGCTGCCCATATTCTTGTGGCCATGACACTTGTATTGATGGCGAATGTTCGCATCACCAGCATGCACGGCCTCTTCGGTGTACTGCAAATGCCCGAGTGGCTCAGCATTTTCCTTTCGGTATTCACCATCATCGTGATCGTAAATGCTTTTAACCTGATCGATGGTGTGGATGGGTTAGCTGCCGGTATAGGACTTATCGCTTCCATTTCATTCGGTATCTGGTTCTACCTTGCCGGTGACAATGTGTTATCGCTCCTTGCTTTTTCACTGGGCGGCTCGCTATTCGCCTTCCTGTTTTTCAATTTCAACCCCGCCAAAATTTTTATGGGCGATTCCGGGTCGCTCACTATTGGTCTTATCGTTGCCATTCTCGCCATCCGCCTTATCGATTATCATCGCCTCGATCAAAGCACATCGCAGGTGGTGGACCAGATGTCGCGCCCGCTTTTTGCCATGACCGTCCTCGTTTACCCGCTTATTGATACGCTGCGCATTTTCATATACCGCATTGTCAGAGGTATTTCACCTTTCTCGGCCGACCGCAATCACATTCACCACAAGTTGATGGACCTGGGACTGGGTCACCGCGCCACGGTACTCGTTCTCTACGCCTTCAATCTTATCATCATCGGTGTTTGCCTGCTTACGCGAAATATCGAAGCCAGCTTTGCTTTTCTCATCATCGCGCTGGTTTCTGTCTCGCTTGCGCAGATACCCTTCCTCATTCGCAGGAAAAAAATAATTTACTCCCAGGAAGAGCTGAAGAGCGCACAAAGCGCCAAATCCCAGCTTGCCGAAGAAAATCTTAATTGATATGAAGCTGGTCGCGGGCTGCATCTTCCTGCTCATTCCATTCATCACCAGCGCGCAGGCAACCTACGAACCCCTGAACAATGATTTTAGCGGGGTGTACGATAAATATTTCAATTCTCCTTCTTCCAACGCACACACGTCCATCAAGCCTTATCTCGGTTCGGACATCGGAACGTATGCCGATAGTGCGCAGCGCATGCGCAATACCCTGTTCACTCCTTCACCCGTAATGACCGATACCCCTTCGGCATACACTAACCATTCACATATAGAAATAATGCCCCTGCTCACGCTCATCCCTTCCATGAGTTTAACGGAGAGCAGGACGCTTTTCGAGCTGGCAGGGGGAGTTACATTGCGCGGCAATCTTAAAAAAAAGCTCGCCTGGAATTTTAATTTTCTCTCGGGCAATTCCACTTTCGCTAATTATATCGATTCAACCGCAAAGTACGCGCATCTTATCCCCGAAACAGGCCGCGCGTATGGCGACAACAAATATTCTTACCAATATTACTCGGGTTATCTTTCTTATTCCCCTAATCGCATTTTTAATTTCCAGGCGGGTCGTGATAAAAATTTCTGGGG
>DATDFI010000280.1:0-2568 GCA_036522695.1 Bacteroidia bacterium
GCACAAAGGACCCCTTGCTTCCATTTTTCGACCCATCGCAAAACGATGAGGCCTGTGCAATGATGCAATCGTTAAAGCAGGTCCCGCAGCTCCTTTTTATAAATAACAATGCCGATACCATTATTACCGGGGAAAAGGGGACAAAGATCCTTATTCCTGCCCATGCTTTTCAAATGGAGGACGGCACTCCCGCTAACGGTGACGTGCGCGTTCAGCTTAAGGAGTGTTATTCATACAGCGATATGCTGGCCGAGGGCCTGAGCACACATACCGATACTTCCACTTTGCAGTCGGCCGGGATGATAAACGTGGAGGTTTATAAAAACAATGAGCCCCTTCAATTGAGGGAAGGGAAGGAGCTCCCCATACTTTTCAATAATAAAGAGACCAATGATGATTATCATCTTTATTATGGGAAAATGAGGGAAGATGCTGATATCACCTGGAGCCTTGATAGCCTGGGCGACCGGCCCGCTCCTGTGATCGTTGCGAAGAGCGGGAGGTTTGCACGGGTGAGCGATGATTTTTTTGCGAATAATTATTGCTTCGATAAAGAGACCATGATGAACCTGCTCGACAAGGAATGGACCTGCAGCGCATCGTTTGATGTGCATGGCGATGTGAACGGCAGGACTTTTTTTGAAGAACGCTCCAGTGAAGTGAGGCGCGCGGCAGATAAATTCGGGGAGATCATTTCATCGCTAAAGCATTTCGTGTCACCCACTTTATTTCCTCAAAACCGGGTGATGTTCAACTTTTCATGCCTCAGCAAGCAAAAATACATGGAGATGTTATTGAAGAGCGAGGTGTCGAATGCCACTTATAAATTCATCCTGGAAAATCTTTCCAGCAAGCGCGGGTTTTTTGCACGTGCGTTGGGATGGTTCAATTGCGATGCGGATCCCCGGATGAAAGTGGTGTATGCTCCGATCATTAACGCACTCACCTGGGCCGACAATAAGCAGAAGCAGGTGAGGCAAAAGGTCGGGCTAACGCATATCCTCAACGTGAAGGTGAATGCGGCCGGTTATGAAGTGGGAGATATCAGGATCGCCTTTAAACAAATGAAGGTGATCATCCCCGGTGTGGTGAAGGATGATCGCTGCTCCTTCGAAGGGATCCCGGACGGGAAAGAAGTTTATGTGATCGCTACCCTTTATAAGGGCAGGAAGATATTTATGGCCATACAAAAAGTGAAGGTCAGCGAAAATAATACGCTCGTATCGCTCAGGTACAAACCTTACCCTGATGTGCAAAGCATACAGGATGCCTTTAACGGACTGGATAAACTGTAAGCAGGTTCAGTTGGAAGAGAAAATAGCAGGAATTCAAAACTTCCCAAAGAATTTCGAAATATCGAAGTAGATCTCTTTCTTTTCCCCGTTCCCGGTTTCAATGGAAATAATATCGTAAGGTCTTTTATCGTGGTAGTCCAGGGATTGCCCTTTTGAGCTGTAACCCGGGTAATGTTCCCTCAGCCACTTATATTCGGCTTTTACACCATCGCTTTCATGTTTTTCATTAATGATGACAGCTGTTTCGAACGACAGGCCATCCCGGTTAAGGTTTGAACCGGAAGTGCTGTTTTTTGAGGATGAACAGGAGATGAGAAAAACATAAAGGAGGAGGGCCGAAGCGAACAGGTTCTTCATTTTCGGGTGTTTGCGGTACGATCAAATGTAATTCATCGGTATCAAACGTCCAAACTCGTACCGTCCGTTTTCCTTTTATTCCCTGTTCCTTCTGTATCCGAATTAAAATTTCCCCATTCCTCAGGAGATAATACCTTTGTGGCGTTTAGTACTGATTTGTCCGGGTGCGCAGCATACAAAAGGTCTTCGGTGGCCAAGATATTCGCAGTGAGCATTAACATCGATAAAATAAAACAACTCGCGTCAGCTTATTTGGACGAGGTGCGTTCCATTCGGAGGCATTTGCACGCCCACCCCGAACTTTCTTTCGAGGAATTTAAAACCTCGCAATTCATCGCTTCAAAGCTCAGGGAGTTCGGCATCCCTTTCAGGGAGGGTGTTGTTAAAACGGGGATCATCGCGCATATAGAAGGAAAGGACCCCGCTTCGGCAACCATCGCCCTGCGTGCCGATATGGATGCGCTTCCCATCGAAGAAAAAAACAATACAGAATATTGCTCTGCGAATAAGGGGGTGATGCATGCCTGCGGGCACGATGTGCACACCGCTTCATTGCTGGGTGCGGCAAAGATCCTGGTGCAATTGAGAAATGAATTCAGCGGTACGGTGAAACTTATTTTTCAGCCGGGTGAAGAAAAACTCCCGGGTGGCGCTTCGCTCATGATCAAAGAAGGTGCATTAAAAGATCCTGTTCCTGCCGGCATCATCGCCCAACACGTTTTTCCGTCACTCGAAACAGGCAAGGTCGGATTCCGCAGCGGCATGTATATGGCTTCAACGGATGAGTTGTATCTGACTGTGAAAGGAAAGGGAGGGCACGCTGCAATGCCTTCTGATTATAACAATCCCATTTTCATCGCCTCGGAGATCTTGCTCGAGCTCAACCGGCAATTCATGAATGAGAATTCTATTTTGT
>DATDFI010000281.1:0-7327 GCA_036522695.1 Bacteroidia bacterium
GTATTCTCATTCTGTTCGTTGTTGTTCACCAAAGTTTCCCCGTAAGCAATGGTCTTCACCCTGCTGTCCGGTATGCCTTTCGATACAAGATATGATTTTATCGAATACGCGCGCTGCTGCGATAGTTTTTGATTGAATTGCGGGTTGCCCGTTCCATCGGTATAGGCGATCACATCCACTTTCAGAAGCGGGTCGTTGTGCAGCAGTGTTGAAATGCTGTCGAGACCGTGCCGCTGCTCGCTATTGAGTGTATGACGAGCCACCCCGAAAAAAACGGAATAACCTTCCACGGAAGTTTTTCCACTCACCAATCCATCCTGGATCTGTTTAACGAGTGTGAGGTCGTGGCCGTAATTGCTGGTGTCGGCAGGGTTCTCGATATTGGGGCTGTAATAGGGAATGCCTTTGACCAATTGATTCACATCAGAAAGTGTGTAGCGGTAAACCCCTTTGATGATGAACGCTTTGAGCACTTTTGATTTGTAAAAAATGAAAGCGGATGAATTGCCATTGGAGATATCGTTCCCGTTCAGGGGCAGGTTGTTATTTTTCGAATATAATTTCTCATCGTTCAGGATCGTTACGAATTTCTTTACGCAGAAATTCTCCAGCTGTTTGGTGGTATTGTTCAGCGCGCTTACGGAAAGATAAATGGTGCGCGTCCCCTCTTCAGTAAAATTGAAATTGCTTTGTTTGCCCTTGCCGTATTCATGCCCGTCAAGTCCCCAGGTGTAATCTTTAATGCTGTGATCTTTTACGGTTGATCCCTCACCGGAACAGGTGAAGGTGTAGCCGAGCTTTACCGTGTCGGGTCCATCGATGTGAAGGTGGTCCACTTCTTCCACGGTGAGTTCGTAGCTGGCCTGTGAAGTGAAAAGCAGGCCGGTGGTGTTGTCGATCACATTGAGCTGGACGAGGTATTTTCCGGGCTCATTGAAACAGTGATCGATATTAAGGCCGAGCGCTTTGGTGCCATCACCGAAATCCCATTGGTAAACCAATGCGGCAGTATCTTTATCATTGATGGTATTCTCCTCTGAAAAACTGAAGCAGTAATAATTTTTTTGAACGGTGTCGCATCCCGAGAAGAGGGACTGCGCATGGGTACGCAACGTAAAGAACCAGCAGGCGAGTGCGATCCCGAAATATTTCCCTGCAGCGTTTTTTGTCATGCGCTTTTTAAGGTCTTCACTTTAATGCCGCTTCGTACCAGGTGTTGGCGGTTTCCCAGTTCACGGTGTTCCACCAGTCTTTGATGTAATCGGCACGCACATTCTGGTGTTTCAAATAATAAGCATGTTCCCACACATCAATGCCGATCACGGGAACTCCTTTAAATTCGGAAACATCCATGAGCGGGTTGTCCTGGTTGTGGGTGATGCCGATCTCCAGTTTTTTATCCTTGTTCACCACCACCCATGCCCAGCCCGAGCCGAAAACGCTTTTGGCGGCATCGTTGAATTTTTCCTGGAAGGTTTGTGCCGAGCCGAACTCATTATTTATCGCTTCATGCAGCTTTAATCTTTCCATGACCGATTCCGTTTTTTCCATCAGCTTCCAGAAAAAGGAATGGTTCCAGTGCCCGCCCGCATTGTTGCGCACGGCAGTGGAATATTTGGAAATATTTTTCACCAGGTCATCCAGTGAAACCCCGTTCACCTTTGCCTCGCCCAACGCCTTATTGAGCTTATCCACGTACGCCTGGTGATGCTTGCTGTAATGGATCTCCATGGTTTGCGCATCGATCCACGGCTCGAGCGCATTGTAGTCATAACCGAGAGGAGGAAGCTTGAATTGCGGTCCGTCATCGAGCTTTAAAAGGCCATGCTTAACTGCAGCAGGGATCTTAGAAACAGCCAGCGCACCGAGGGTCACGATCGCGCTCTTTTTGATGAATGCTCTTCTGTCGGGAGAGGTTTCCATGGAAAATTTTTTCAGAGAGATTTGATCTTTTTAACTACGCAAACAAAATCAAAACCTGGTTCTTCTCTACAGCCGTTCCCTTCTGTACATTTATTTTTTTCACGATGCCATCCGTTGGAGATTTTAAAATGTTCTCCATTTTCATCGCTTCCAGCACCAGCACCGCATCGCCCTTCTTCACTTCATGACCTTCGCCCACGCGCACATCCAGCACCAGCCCCGGCATAGGCGCCTTTATCTCGTTCACTTTACCGCTCGCGAGGTTGTCCATCCCCAGCGAGTGCAGCAACTCATCGTATTTATCCTTCACTTCAAGCGTATACTTGTTCCCGTTCACCGCTATCACAAATGATTTGGCTTCATGGTCGGCCTTCACCACCTCAACGGAATAGGAATGATCATTTTTGATCACGTGAAAGCTGCCATCCTTTATTTCAATAACGTCCCATTCGAATGCCTTCCCGTCAACCTTGCCAGCTGAATGATCAGCCTGCGAAAATTCAATGTTGTGCTCCTTAGCCGGGCTGCCTTGCGGGGGAATGATCTTAACTTTGTACATAACCCACAAATATAGCGAAGTATCCGGTTAAATCACCATGCTGAAAAGACCCTGCTTCCCAATGAAAAAACGCCCTGCATCACTCGTATTTCCCGCTCATCAGTAATAATTTGCCAATCCCGCTTTTTTAAGCACCTTTGACCTTCCTTAAAAGTTTACGGATGTTCAAACGCTCGCTTTTACTTTTAGCTGTCCTGTTCGCAGTTAATTCCTGCAAAACGCGTAAAGTGGCCCCCTCACCGGAGAACCACACACATGTGCAGCAAACCACCACCACAACTTCGGTTGATACCACGCAGCAACACAATGCTCCTCCCGAGGAGAAGCCATATCGCAACGCAGCTACCCACGTGAACGATCTCATTCACACAAAGCTGGAGGTGAATTTCAACTGGGCCAAATCGCAGCTGAATGGAAAGGCCACGCTTACGCTTAAACCGTATTTCTATCCCACGGACACCCTTGTGCTCGATGCGAAAGGCATGGACTTACATGAAGTTTCAATGATCGTGGGAGCGGAACACAAAAAACTTGAGTACAATTACGATACAAAGCAGGTCACGATCAGGCTTGGCCGCCTGTATAAAAAAGATGAACAGTACGTGATCTTCATCGATTACACGGCAAAGCCGGATGAGATAGTGGTGAAAGGAAGCGCTGCCATCACCTCCGATAAAGGTTTGTACTTCATCGATCCGCTCGGCACCGACCCCGATAAGCCCACCGAAGTGTGGACGCAAGGTGAAACCGAATCCAACTCCTGCTGGTTTCCTACTATCGACAAACCCAATGAGCGAATGACCCAGGAGATCTATATTACCGTAGATAAAAAATATGTTACCCTGTCAAATGGTTTGCTCATCAGTTCGAAGGATAATGGCGATGGAACCCGTACCGACTATTGGAAGCAGGACCTTACTGCCGCGCCTTACCTCACCATGATGGCAGCCGGTGATTTTGCCGTGGTGAAGGATCACTGGAAAAATAAAACAACGGGTAAGGATATGGAGGTGAATTATTATGTGGAGCACGAATATGAACCTTACGCGAAGGCTATTTTCGGGAACACACCAGAGATGATCGAGTTTTATTCGAATGTGCTGGGCGTTCCTTACCAGTGGGACAAATATTCGCAGATCGTGGTGCGCGATTATGTTTCGGGCGCGATGGAGAACGTGGGTGCAGTGATACACGGGGAATTTTTGCAGCGTACCGATCGCGAGTTGCTGGACCGCGATAACGAAGATGTGATCTGCCATGAATTGTTCCACCACTGGTTCGGGGACCTTGTTACCTGTGAATCGTGGTCCAACCTGCCGCTCAACGAATCGTTCGCAACGTATGGTGAATATTTGTGGATAGAACATAAATACGGGCGCGATGAGGCCGATATGCATTGGTACGAATCCATGTCGGGGTACATTGCCGAATCGGAGCGCAAGCAGGTGAACCTGATCCGTTATTACTATGATGATAAAGAGGATATGTTCGATGGGCACTCCTACAATAAGGGCGGTGCGGTATTGCACATGCTTCGCAAATATGTAGGTGACGATGCGTTCTTCGCTTCGCTTAAGCTTTACCTCGAGACCAATAAATTTCAGCCGGTGGAGATCCACAACCTGCGGCTCGCTTTTGAGCAAGTGACCGGCCAGGACCTTAACTGGTTCTTCAACCAGTGGTTTTTGTCACCGGGCCATCCCGAACTGGTGATCGAACATAATTACGATGCTACAGCGGGACAATACAAGGTCCGCATCAGGCAAACGCAGAATTTCAATACCACTCCCGTGTTCCGCTTGCCCATCGCGATAGATATTTACAGCAATGGAAAAAAAGAACGCCACAATGTGGTGGTGACCAAGGCAGACCAAACGTTCACCTTCAACCTGGGCTCCCGTCCCGAATTGGTGAACGTGGATGCGGAAAAGCAGCTCCTCTGTACGAAGAGTGAACAAAAGACATTGCAGGAATGGAATTTCCAGTTCAAAAATGCGCCTTTGTACCTCGATCGTTACGAAGCGCTGAATGAATTATCAAAGCATGCCAGCGACCCGCTTGGCGCAGAAGTGATCATGCTCGGCATGAAGGACCCGCACTGGAACATCCGCGAAATTGCGATCCGTTCCATCGGTGATATGCTGAATGACAATAACCGCGCGGAGGTAAAGCAAAAGCTCATCAACCTTTCGAAGAATGATCCGAAGGCATCGGTGCGTGCGGCTGCGCTGGAGATACTTACCTCCAATTTCAAGAACGATCCTTCGCTGGGCGATGTTTACAAGACCGCGTTGAATGATAAAGCTTATTCGGTGATAGGGCAGGGCCTGAGCGGGTTCATGAACATCGATCCGAAGGAAGGAATGAAGCTGGCAAAGAATTATGAGAATGAGAAAAGCAATAATCTTCTCCTCATCATTGCGGGGCTTTACGCCACTTACGGCAGTGATGAGAACAATGATTTCTTTTTGAAGATCGCCCCGAAGTACAGGAGCTTTTCAGCTATAGGATTCGCATCGTACTATACCACGTTCCTCAAACGTTACGGCAGCGATGAAAGCATCGACAAATCCATTCCTGTTTTCCAGCGCATCGCTACCACCGAAACCAGCAAATGGGTAAAATATTACGGGCAAAAATCCATTAACGAGTTCATCAAAATGTACCAGGACCGCGAGGACAAAACGGTGACGAAGATATCGGAGCTCAAAAACAATGATCCTGAAGTGCAGCGGCTCGAGGGACAGCTGGCCAATGCCAAAACGGAGGCTGAACGCAAGCAGGTACAGCAGCAGATCGAAGACCGCAAAGCGAATGCGGATATTCCGGGAGTTAAAAAGCTGGAGGATGAGCTGGTGAAGATCCGGGCGCAAAAAGAAAAACTTACAAAAGTTTATAATGAGCTGGTGAAATGATTTATCCAGCGCTTTTACGATGAAACGAAGATCGTGGCTTGTTTTTATCCTGTTTGTGCAGTTGGCTTCTGCACAAAATAAAAATGATCTTGCTTTCATTTCATCACATACTGCGGGCAACGTCACGATGGTGAGCTCCCTTAATACCAAAACTCCTATTCAGCTTAAGCGAAAAAATGTGGTGGCGCGCTATAATCCCATCGCCCTCACCTTTACGGGGATGATGTTGCTGTACCAGCGCGTGATCTCACCGCAGATCTCCTCTGATTGCGTGTATTCGCGCAGTTGTTCCAATTTTTCAAAAGAGGCCATTCACCAGTTCGGGTTGATAAAGGGGATTTTTCTCACGGCCGACCGGCTGCTGCGCTGTAACCGCAGTTGTGAGAATGACTTCCCTCTTTCGTCTTTTGAGCCGAACGGGAAAATAAAGGACGAGCCCTCGGATTACCGGAAATAGTTTTCACGTCACATTTAATTTGATTTTATTTGTGAGGAATGAGACCATTCTTTGCGTTTTGTGTTTTTTTATTTTCTGCGGCACTCACCTTCGCCCAGCAGAATATATCTTTCCGGGACCAAAAAAAATTCGCGCAGCATCTTTTTGATGATCATTTGTATGATGAATGCGTGCAGGTGATCAATGATTGTCGTACCCATTATGTGATGGATCCCATCGTGCAGGATTCGATGCAGGAGCTGGAAGCGGAATGTTTTTCGCGTTTGCTGCAATACGATTCGGCAGCGGTTCATTATCGCGAGGTGGTGGCTGATCAGGACCTGGTCCGTTTCCGCCTGCATGCCTGTTATTCGTTCAGCCGGAGCGGGAAGTTCTCTTCAGCGGTTGATTGTTTGCCTTCGATCATCCCCGGTGACACTATAAGAAATGAACTGAATTATTATTTCGGCCGCTGCCTCTCGCTGCTGCAGGGACGAAAATCATTTGAACAGAACGACCAGCTTATCCGTCCTCCGCAAAGCAATTATTTTATTCATAAAACGGGGGAGCTCAAAAGCTACGCACTCCGGCTTAAAAAAGCAGGGCGCAAATCCATGTTCCTTGCCGGGTTGATGTCGGCCGTGGTGCCGGGCACAGGAAAAATTTATGCGGGCAAGTGGCGTGCAGGGCTCACTTCTTTTGTGCCTATCGCTGTAATGGGACTCGAAGCCTGGGAGGCGTATAAAAAGGACGGGTGGAAGAGTGTGCGCTTCGCTGTGTTCGGAAGTTTATTCGGGGTTTTTTATATCGGGAATATCTGGGGAAGCGCTTTGAGCGTAAGTGTTCAAAGGCGCGAAATTGAAAATGAAATTCACAGTGAGATCTTGCTGGGTATGCATATTTCTCTGCAGCACGTTTTTGGCGAGAGCCGCTGATTCGCGTGTTGCTGACAGCCTGTTCGCAGCGGGGAACTATTCCCGGGCTGCGCTGGAGTACGAGCGTGTTTTTTTCACAGATACTTCGGTTGCGGTAAAAAATACCGCGCTTCTGAATCGCGCACGTTGTTTTAAAAATCAAAATGATTTTTCGCAAGCTTACAATACGTTAAAGCGCGTTCAGCACATCCGCATGAGCGATACGCTTGACCAGCGCATCCGTCATGAAAAAGCTTTGTGTGCCTATTTGTCGGCACAGTACGAGGATGCCGAATATGAATTGCAGCAGATGGATTTTTTTATTCACGACACATTACTCACCGCAAAAAGTCTTTTTTTGAACGTATTGGTGCTAAGTGAGCTCGAAAAGTGGGATTCGGCAAAACGGGCATTGAAAAAATATTTCATATACAAGAACATCAACGCAGATACGTTGAATATTGACGCGCTTATCCCCCCGCGCGGTTTGCGCAGCGCTAAAACAGCCATGTTGCTTTCACTGTTCCTGCCAGGCTCAGGACAAATTTATGCGGGTAAGCCCGGGCAGGCGCTCGCTTCC
>DATDFI010000282.1:0-6112 GCA_036522695.1 Bacteroidia bacterium
CATAACCGGAGGGTCGATTCACTGATCCGCCTCTGCCGTGAACCCGTGTCCGACACCATACACCTGAAACGCCTGATGGTGCTTTGCGATGAACTGTGGCGCGTAGGTAGTTATGACACGAGCCTTGTTTGTATCAATGACGCTATCGCCCAGGCGCAGAAGACCATAAATTCCTGCTCTTCCTTGCCCGCAGCCGATACCTCTGCTACTCTGCTTTGCTGCAGGCGAGTGCTGAGTACCGTTTATTCCGCAAAAGGAATGGTGGACGCCAACAGCGGAAAGATGAACGAAGCCATTGCCGATCACCATCTCGCTCTCCGGTACGCGCGTTTGGGGCAAAGCAGCGATGCCGAAGCCCGTGCTTTTGTATGTATTGGCGAGGATTACCGTAAGATGGGCACTTATCCCATCGCGCTCGAAAATTATTTCGCTGCCCTTAAGATCGTTGAGGCTACCGGCAACAAGCGGGGCATGTCCTATTCCTACAACAACATCGGGGCCATCTATTACTTTCAAAAGAATTATGACGATGCGATTAAATATTATAACCTCGCCCTGCAGATCAGGAAAGAGATCAACGACAGGCCCGGCATCAGTTACTCTCTCAACAATATCGCAAATGTGCAGGCGGAGATGGGACAGTACCAGGCCGCACTTGATAATTTTTCCGTTTCCCTGCAGATCAAAAAAGAGGTCGCGGACCTGCCCGGGGAGGCGGGCACTTACCTGAATATCGCCTCGGTTTATGAGAAGCAGGGAAGTTATGATCTTGCGCTGGTTAGCCTGTTATCCTCGCTGAAGCTGCGCGATGAGATGCATGATCTTGCGGGGATGGCGGCTTGTAACAATAATATAGGACAGATATATCTTGCGCAAAAAAGATACGATGACGCGAAGAAGTATTTTTTGCGCGGGCTGGAGTTGGGATTGAAAACGGGTTCCAAGGAATGGATCAAGGACAGCTATTCAGGACTGGCCGGCACTGAAGAGAAGCTTAATGACGACCGTTCCGCCCTGGAATATTATAAAAAATATATTCTTTACCGCGACAGCCTTGTGAACGAGGAGAACACCAGGAAAACGGTGCAGGCACAATTACAATATGAATTCGGGAAGAGAGAGACGGAAACAAAGGCCGTGCAGGAAAAGAAGGATGCATTGGCCGCTGCCGATGCACGTAAGCAACAGATCATTCTGTGGTCGGTGGCTGCCGGGCTGGCCCTGGTCATGATGTTCGCTCTTTTTATTTACAGGAGCTTCCTTCAAAAGCAAAAGATCAACATCGAGATCAGCCGGCAGAAAGAAATGATCGAGGAAAAGCAAAAAGAGATCCTCGATAGCATTCATTATGCGCGGAGGATACAACGTTCCCTGCTCCCTTCCGAGAAATACATCAGCCGGCATTTGAAATGAAAAAAGCATCCCTGCATTTTTTCCTGGTCATTGGGTCCTGCGTGTTCTTTCAACATCCTGCTCCCGCTCAGAAAAAGACCGACTCGCTGAAAAAAGCACTCACTGCTGTGCGTTCCGATTCGATCCGTGCCCGTCTCTCGAACGAGATCAGCAAGCAACTCTGGCAAAGCGGTGATTATGATGAAGCATTCCGGTACGCAAGCGATGCCCTTCGCTTTTCCATTGCCGGCCAACGCATCAAAGAGGAACTTTACGCGCTCAATAATCTCGGGACCATTTACCGCCATCGTGCTCAAAACGACAGCGCACTGGAACTTTTCACACGCATGTTCAATAAAGCTGAAAAGGAAAACGACAGGGAAGTAATGGCCATGGGTTATGGTAATATAGGTCTTGTGTATATGGACATCTCCGATTACCCGCATGCGCTGGAGCAATTGCTGAAAGCACTTTCCATCGCGGAAGAGCTGGGTGATAAAAGAAGGATCTCCATCCAATACGGGAACATAGGGCTGCTGTACAAATATCAATTCGATTATGACAAGGCATTGGATTACTATTCCAAAGCGCTCCGCCTCGCCCGCGAGGTGGACGATCAAACCAGCATCGCACGATTGTACGGGAGCATCGGCATCGTTCTGTCTGAAAAATCAAAGCTCAAAAGCATTTCTCCTCCCCGGCACGACTCGTTGCTCATGGCAGCGATGAAGTATCATCTTGACGCGCTGCAGCTTAAAACGAAAGCTGGAAATAAAAATGGCATAGCCATTACGCTGAGTTATATAGCCGGGGTGTACCTCGACCTGGGCGACCTGGAACGCTCATTGGATTATTACCAGCGGGCACTCGACCTCGGGAAGCAGATGGGCATCCCTTCCTTCATGGGTAATTGCATCGGTAATATAGGCAACGTAAAAATGAAATTGAAAAGATACAGGGAGTCCGAAGCTGACCTGCTGGAAGCTTTACGCCTTGGCCGGCAAACAAATAATATGGATGCGGTGATGGATTGGAACAGCGACCTGGGCCAGCTGTATGCCGCAATGGGAAATTATGGGAAGGCCATTCTTTTTTTCAGGAAGAGTGTATCGTTGCGCGACAGCATTTACAATGCCGAGAACACGCGCAAAACGGTTCAAACCCAGATGAAATACGAGTATGAGAAGAAGCTTGTTTCCGAAAAGGCGGAGCAGGAAAAAAAAGACGAGCTATCCGCTGCAGAGGACCGGAAGCGGCAGATCATTCTTTGGTCGGTGGTAGCGGGCCTTGTGCTGGTGATGATCAGCTCGGCTTTCATATACCGGGGTTACCTGGAAAAGCGGAAGACAAATATTGAAATATCGAAGCAGAAACAACTCATTGAAGAGAAGCAAAAGGAGATACTGGACAGCATACATTATGCAAGAAAAATTCAGCGCTCCCTCCTTCCTTCTGAAAAATTCATTGCTAAAAAGTGGCCGGGCCCGGACCGAATATGAAAAACATCACGCTGCTTTTTCTCGTTCTGTTCACAACCCTGTGTCATGCCCAGGTAAAACGGGATATTGATTCGCTCGGCAAGCTCCTTGAAAAGGATGGCAGGGATACCCTGCGTGTTGTGCATTTATATAAGCTTAGCAGCGCTTACCAGGTTAGCTCGCGTTACGATACGGCCATGTCGCTCGCCAATGAAGCTTTGAAATTAGCCACGCAGTTGGGATATGAACGGGGTCGCGCTTCGGCACTTCACGCCATTGGCGATTGTTACCGGCAGTTAGGTAATTATCCAGAAGCCCTGAAATATCATAACGAAGCGGCAGCTATTCGAAAAAAAGTTGGTGATAAAAGAGGGCTCTCCATTTCCTACAATAATATCGGGATATTGTATTGGCGCCAGGGGAACTTTACGGAAGCTCTTCGCAATTATTACCTGTCGCTCGAGCTCAAGAAAGAGACCGGGGATAAGAAAGGAACTGCGAATACGCACGGGAACATCGCTCTTATTTATGAATCACAGGGTAATTATAAAGAGGGGCTTAAGGAATTACTGGCTTCACTCGGGATATTCCGTGAAATGAAGGATAATGTGGGGATGGCGCGGACATATAATAATCTCGGTGATATGTATGGCGATCTTCACCGTCTCGATTCCGCGATGTTTTGCTTTAACAAAGCTATCGAGATCCGGAAACTGATCGGTGACCCGGAAGGCCTGGCCACTGCCTACCAGAATATTTCCATCGCACTCGAAAACCTGGGCAGGTATGACGAGGCCCTTGAAAATTGCCTGCTGGCGCTTAAAATATTCCTCGAAGTAAAAGATAAGCAGGGGGCTTGCTCCGCCTACGCTACCGAAGGTGTTATTCTTTTCAGGCAGGGAAAATTGAAGGAAGCGCGCACCAACCTTGCCCTGGGATTAAAATATGCACTTGACATTGGGAGCAAAGAGGACATTTTCAATTCATACCTCCAGCTCGCGAAGGTGGACAGCGCATTGGGCGACCTGAAAAGCAGCTACGAGGATGACCTCAATTATGTTCTTTATCGCGATAGCGTGACCAATGAGACGAACACGCGCAAACAAACTGAAATGGAAATGCAATACGAGTTCAGCCGGAAAGAGGAATTGCGAAAGGCCGAACAGGAGAAAAAAGATGCGCTTGTTGCTGCGGATAAAAGAAAACAGCAGATCGTGTTATGGACAGTGGCCGGGGGGCTGGTGCTTGTGGTCTTCTTCGCTGTTTTGCTTTACCGGGGTTACCTGCAAAAGCAAAAAGCCAACGTGGAAATGTCACGACAAAAGAACCTGATAGAAGAAAAGCAGAAGGAAATTCTCGGCAGCATCCATTATGCGAAAAGGATACAACGCTCACTTTTGCCTTCTGAAAAGTATATCGCCCGCGCGCTGGGTAAAAAGAGCTGAGAAAATCCACCCACACCGGCAGCGTCAAATTCAAAAAAGTATTTTGAAGGCAATAATGTCAAGGAAGTTATTGGCGAGACCCGCAGGTTGATAATTAGTAACCTACACTTCACCGAACCATTTCATCAGTTCCGGCTTTTTCTGGGGCGATACGTCTATCACCGAATCATCTGCCATCACCAGTTGTCCGCCCTTGCCTTTCAAATATTTTTTCACGTGGTCCATATTTACGAGATGGGATTTGTGCACGCGCATGAACCCGGACTCCGACAGCACCTCTTCGTAAAATTTAAGCGTGCGGCAGATCATCATTTTCTTCCGGCTCGAAATATGAAAGTCGGTAAAGTTGTCGTTCGCTTCGCAGCGGATGATCTCGCTCACCGGTAATACTTCAAACCCCTCCAGCAAGGGTAATACGATCTTACGCTGCTGGATGGAGGTGCTGCGCAGGTTTTCGGCAAGGATATTTGTGTGCTTTACGGTTGAGCCTTTACCGCTTCTCGTTTCTTTTATCTTTTCCACCGCTTTCACCAGCTCATCGATATCTACAGGTTTTAAAATGTAATACGAAGCGCTCAGGTTGATAGCGCGAATGGCATAATTGCTGAAAGCCGTAACAAAAACGATATCGAAATCGATCTCCCCTACCTGCTCTATCAGGTCGAAGGCATTTCCCCTCGGCATTTCGATGTCGAGGAAAACGATATCGGGCTTCACACGGTTAATCAGTTCTATCCCCGTGCTTACCGATTCGGCTGTGCCCATCAATTGCACATCGGGACAATATTTGGAAAGATAAACAGCCAGCGTTTCCCTGCTGGCCAATTCATCCTCAACGATAACGGCTTTCAGGTTCATATCATTTTTTTTGCGGACCGGGAATGCGTATCTCCACGCGCGTGCCGGTCCCGTCAGCATTTACATCACTCACCTTTACGGAAATAGCGGTATTAAAAACAGAATTGATGAGTTGCAAGCGGTTTTCGGTGTTGCGCATTCCCGTAGAACGGTTCTTTAATTGGTTGGGTGTTTTTTGCTCCCGGGAGCGCTGGCGCCCTATACCATTGTCCTCGACCAGTATCTTCAAACCATTTCCTTCTGCCGAGATATTTACCGTTAGTTCGCCCTTATGATCGAGATAGCGCAAGCCATGCCACACTGCATTTTCGATATAAGGCTGTATAAGCATGGGCGGGACCAGGAATTGCTCCCGGTCTATCTCTTCATCCACATGAAAATGATATTCGAATTTATCGCTGAAGCGCGCATGCTCCAGGCGAAGATAAAGTTCCAGTATCTCGATCTCGGCCGAAAGCGGGATGAAATCCTTTTGCGAATTCTCCATCACCGAGCGCATCAACCTTGAAAAATCAGAAAGGTATTTGTTTGCCTTGCGCTCATCATTACCCGCTATATAATGATTCACCGAGTTAAGCGCGTTGAAAATGAAATGAGGGTTCATCTGGCTGCGCAGGCCCTGCAGCGCGAGTAATTCGCTCGCCACTTTCTTTTGTCGCGAACTGCGATATACCAGGAACGTGGTGAGGATCACGGCCAATATTCCGCCACCGAGCGCATAAATAAGTAATTGCTGGTTGGTCATGTGCTGTTCCTTCAGATCATCATCCTTGCGGAGCAGTTCGATGGTGCGCTGGCCGAGGTCCTTTTCCTTCTCCAGCATATCGATCTTCAATTGCTTCCTGAAAAGTTCATCGCTTACCTGCTTTTCTTCCATGATACTTTGCTGCTTCTTTTTTTCGATCGAATCGAGCGAAGCCATGTAACTCTTGTAGTTTT
>DATDFI010000283.1:0-4131 GCA_036522695.1 Bacteroidia bacterium
ACACCGTACGAGGTTGCATATTGAGCGTGTAAAATATCCGGACCTATCTCGCGAAGTATCCTCCGCACAGCCCCGCGCTTCATCATCACCTTCCAGTTCCCTCCCTTCACCGAAATGGCACCCGCATCCACATGATGCACACGCACACCTTCGATCAGCACATCCTTAAAAGAAATGAGATGCACATCATGGCCCAATGAGGCAAAATACGTGCACCAGCGCCTGGTGTGTATGCTTTCCCCGTCAGCGAGGTAACAGATCCTCATTGGTAAAAACGTTTACATTCCATAATAGGATGCTGTAGCATCTATTCCTTTTTCGATCCCGTACCTGTAACCCGGATATTTTTTCAGCAATGAATCATCGTATTCCACCTTATTCATTAATGAACGCATGGCGATCCCCAGGCGTTGGGAACAAAGTTCACCAATAAATTCACCGGCCTTTAAAAGCGCGGAGGGCAACACTTTAACCCTGCTTGCAGAACCTACCCGTGTTGCTGCTGCCCGTACAAAATCCTCAAAAAGCAAAGCAGGTCCCACATTCATCACTGGCGGCAGATCATTATTCATTATACAATAACGGATCGCATATGCAACATCCTTCACATAAACATAATTCACCATGGCCGCCTGGGCTGACGGAAAATTACTTCCTTTTTTCACTCTTGTAAAAAAACCTTCGAGTGCCCTTCGCGGGTGCCGTTCCCCGAACACATTGGTGGGTCTCAAAACATGCACCGCGGTTTTATTGCGCTCCCGCGATCCCAGGAACAACTGTTCCGATCTCAGCTTGGTGCGCTCGTAATCATTCTTCGGGCTGCAGGGAAAATTTTCGTTCACCAAAACACGTTTGGAGCTGAATTGCATCCCCACCACTCCAACGCTGCTGAGGTGTACGATCTTTCTCACTCCATTACGGGCGGAGAGCGAAATGATATTCTCTGCACCTTTAATGTTCGTTGATTCAAAAAGCTTCTCCTCCTTCAGCTCTGCGGCCAGGTGCACCACCGCATCAACACCGCTGAATATTCTCTCAAGTGAGCCCGCATCGGCAAGATCGCCTTTTACGGTTTCGAATTTCCTGCTTGTGCACCAGAAAACCGGCTTGTCCTTTCGTGACAACACAAGAACGGAAAGGTCATCATCTTTCAACTCCTCCAGCAGGTGCTGACCTATAAATCCTGTTCCACCGGTGAGGAGTATCTTCATTTCTTTTCAGTGTTCCTGTTTCCCCAGCGGCTGGCCGCGTAAATGATCAGCACCGGCAGAAGCAGCGCTTCAAAGAACATGGCTTTATATCCTTCGGGCCCGCTTCTCACCAGCGAAGGTAGTTGTGCGGTGAACGATGCAAAACCGAGCGCAAAAAATAATTTCAGGAACCCATTCGGGCGTACGCCCACCGCCAGGTGCTTTTTGTACAAGGTCACCCAAAGCCAACCCAGGATGACGGCCCCGGCAATGACCCCCAACACTCCGAAGTTAAGATACCAGGCTGAAGCATGATGAATGGTATAACCCTGACCGGGAGCAGCATGAACCTGGTCCACATAATAATCGTAAACGGTTGCGGGCCGGTTCGGCCACAGCGCGTGCGGCGCGAAGGATGCGCCAAGACTCACCAGGCTGGTCCCCCAGGTCAGGGGGATGTGGTGCGATAAGATCCCGTACATGGAAAAATGCGCGCAAAACATTTCGTTGCTGAAAAGAAAAGTAAGCGCAGCCCCTTTCATCGAAAATTCCGTGTACACGATCTCCATATCGGGATGATATTCGAGGCCGGTGGTGTCGAAATATTTCGTGAGAAATGTGGGAGAGTAAGCGCGAAGGCCATCGTTAAAGAACAAAGGGATCATGAGAATGACAAGAAAGAGCGCCAGCGCCTTGTAATTGATGCGGTGGTCCACGTTGGCGATATAAAAAAGGATACCCATGATGCCCCCGAAAAGGATCTCACGCTTGTTCCCGAGGAAAAGAAGAAAGCCTTCAACAAGTATCACGGCCAAAATATAAAACAAGAGGTACTTGCGGTCGGTGCTTCCTTTAATGAAACGCGCTTTGTCTCCGCTTATGAACGTAATGAGCCCTGTATACAAGGCCACGATAGAGACCTGGTTGAGCAATTGGTGGATGGTAAAAAAGCGGCCAGGCTGGTGGCGTGTGATCACGTAAACCGATTGACCGAATTTTGCTGCCGTAAGTATTTCCTTCCACACGAGAGAAAAACTGATAATGGTGGTAAGAAGGCAGCAGCAGATGATGATCCCGTGATGAATGAATACCGGCTTTCGTTCGGCATTCACATCCACTCTGTTCACCCCTTTTTTTAGGAAGAAAAGCACAGTGAGTTGCACCAGGATGATGAATCCCGAATACAGCGCAATCGCAACGAGATAAATGTTATCGGCATGGACGGGGAACAAGCGGTCAAAGAAATGATAGTAATGTAATCCTATCTCCTTTCCTTTTTGCCCGGTAAGATCATCGAACACGATGAACCATGCACCCAGTAAGGTCCAGTAATAAAGCACGGCATACCCGAGCAGGAATGCCACCTGCTTCGTTCTTTTCCAGGTAAGGAGCGAGAGATAAAAAATGATAAGCGTACTTACGGTTAGTAAGAGATAATGCTGCATGAACGATCAGTTTAAACCTGCATTTCCTTTCCTGCGCACAATGCCGGCCGATGTAAAATACGTGAGTGCTCCCAATATCCACATGCTCATCACAAAAACATAAAGTATCCCATCAAGACCCCAGCTCACTCCCGTATAACGGATCACAGCCGAAGCCAGGAGGAAGAAAACAAATGAAATAAAAATATTAAGTGTGTTCACGGCCTTCACATAATACGCATCGAGGATGCTGCGTAAAGAAATGTACAAGGTAAAACCTGCTGCACCGAAAAGTATGACGCGCGTGATGAACACCAGGGAGGGACTGGGATCGCCAAGATAAATATCGAGAAAGAAGGCGGTGAATGACTCGGCCAGCAACAACCCAACCGCGGTCAACAACAGTGTGAGCAAGGTGATGCGCGTAACATATACTCCGAGCAGGTTAAAATCCTTTTTCACGATCACTTCGCTGGCCTTCGGCAAAAGGATGAGGCAGATCGGCCCGAATGCGGCACCGGCCATATTAAGCAGCGACATGCCGAAGGCCACGTAACCGGCCGTCTTCAGGTTATCGTCCACCACGTGCGCAGCAAAATATGCGGGCAGGGCGAGGAAACCCGCCAGCGCCACGTCACCCGGCACACGCTGTATACCGTAATTGAAAAGCTCACGGATGCAAACCCCTATCTCGGACCCTGCCCATTTCTCGGTAGCCAGTAAATAAAAGAACACCAGCAGTGAACTTATGGTCCATGTCCCGCCTGTGATCAGGAGCACCTCCGCAATATTTTTACCGGAATAAAAAGCTGCAATGGGAACCAGGCCCAGGTTAAACACCTGCAATAAATTAGCCTGCACCATTTTGCTAAGCCCCCTGAAATAACCGTAAACGGTGGAATGGATCACCATGCCCAGGATCAATGCGCAGATGAAAGGGATGAGCGAAGCATAGCTGGGAGATCCGAAAAACAACCCGGAAAAGAAAGAGGAGAAGAAAATAAGAATGGCCAGCACCGGAATGGTAACACAAGCCACGAGGATGGACCCGGAAACAAAATAAGATCCTTTGGTCTTCATTCGTTCATCGTGCAACGCAAATGCCACGTAACGCGGAATACCGACCCCCAGCCCGAGAATAAGCAGGGGTTGAATGAAGGAAGCGGTTCGCCTGCCGATAGAATATTCCGAGAAACCGTCATCACCCAGCTTTTCCTTGGCCAGTTTGTATACAAGCACGCCCGCCACCAAAACCGTGAACTCGGTAATGAACGTGAGTAAATAATCCCTGCCGTCCTTCGAGAATAATCGCCTGAGCATATCCTGCAAAATTAAGCTATGAACGGGAACATCGCCTTTCTATCGCTTTTACATTTCAACATCGGGCTCTTCATAAAAAGAGAGCGTGAACAGGACAAGGTGCCGGCCAAACAGCTCTATAATTCCTACTTTTGAAACCATGCGAAAAATCCTTATCCAAAACTGGGAGCAGCGCCCGCTTCGACTCATTCTCCTGC
>DATDFI010000284.1:0-11456 GCA_036522695.1 Bacteroidia bacterium
ACAGGAGTAATTATGACCTGGGAATAATTGATGGAACCAGCCCATGCAGCACCACGGATATTTACCGCTCCACGTACGCGCACCTTGCACTTATGGGGCAATTTTTTAAAGGCGTTTTTAAAATGGGAACCAACAATATAAACAACACCCCGGCCGATCTGAAAGTTTTCAGCTCTTACCTCGCCAATGGTTATTACGCGGTGATGATCCTGAACGAAAGTTCAAATTCTTATGCAGATTACACCATCAATACAAGCAGCACACTTCCCACATCTGGAACGCTCAGGATCGCCTTAAACCTTTCCACGAACCAGTCATATACCAATTCCACCTATACGCTTGGTGCATGGACTACGCACCTAGCCATACTCGACCCTTGTAACAATGGAACTATAATCGAGATATTCGAATATGACAGGGATAATCTTGCAAAATATGATAAACTTCCTATACGAAAAATCAACACGGCCTTGCCACTCACCCTTCAATGGAGTTCAATGACCAATTCAAACTGCAGTTCCAACACAGGGTCAGCAACTATTAGCGCCAGCGGAGGCTCCGGTACATATACTTATAGTTGGTCATCCGGAATAACCAGTACCACTGCCTCGGCTTCCAACCTCGCGCCCGGAACTTATACGGTTTATGTAAGCAACTCCAGCGGGTGCACAGCGCAGGAGCAGGCAACGATCACGATAGGGAATATAACTCCATCGGCTTCTGTCCTTCCCACCACAAGTTGCAATTCAAGTGAAACGTTTACTGCAAGCTCCGGAAGTTCCTATTCCTGGTCAACAGGAGCAACAACATCCGGCATAACCGTTTCCCAACCAAGTGGGCCGAATTCTTATACGAGCTATACCGTAACTGTGACCGATGGAACAAGCGGTTGCGCCAATTCAGCAGTTGCAACTCATTTCAGTCCGCTATCCGTAACAATTGAAGATGGTACAACATCAACGGGGACATGCTGCGCGGTAAGTTTGTACGCAACGTTCATACCCGGGGCAACCTATTCATGGTATATAGGCGGGAGTCTATACACAACCACATCAACCAATAAATTTGATGATCCATTCTCAGGCCCGGGCGATTATACGGTAAAAGCCACCCTGGCAGGCTGCAACTCTCCCACATCAAGTATTCACAAAGTCACCAACAACGGGCATTCGTGTTCATGCGGGCGGGAAAATGCATTTTCAAACCCTGTCGATGCTTCTTCTCTTGTCGCGCTAAACCCAAATCCATCCACCGGAATAACTTCAATATACTACACCCTGGTTTCACAGGTCACCGAAGCCCGGCTTGAAATAGTTGATATTTACGGTCAAAAAATAAAAGAATTGATATTGGACGTAAGCGATAACCAGGTACTAAGTGATTTAAGCAACCTTGCGGACGGAATTTACTTCGTCACACTTCAAATAAATAATTCTCAAAACATCAGCACCAAAAAATTAGTCCTTCAACACTAAACATTATAAAACTAAAAAGCGATCTCCGTAACCCGGGGATCGCTTACTTTTTAAAAGGGGCCAGGCTATTGCTTTACCTTCATCTCTTCAGCCACATTTTCCTCGTCAAAATCAACCCCGCATTTTTCTTTCCATTTGCGTTTGAGTTCATCGCGCTGCTCGGGCGTCATGTTCATCATCTTTTCGCGCAGGCGGTGTTTCCATCCGTAACCGTAGTTACCGTGGCCGCAGCGCCCGTACCCGCAGCCTCCGCCCCAGCGGGAGCGAAAACCACCGAACAGCATTTTGCCGAGCACCAGCAAGCCAACGCCCTGCCAGAACGTGATCGTGTGCAGGCTGAACAGTTCCGGCATGAGCCAGTTCCATAGCATCATGAACACGTAGCCGAACGCAAATATTCCTAACACGGTGAGTACGGCAAAGCCTATTCCTTTAAGTATCCATTTACCTTTCATGGGATATTGTTTTTAAAATTTTTGGTGAGGGAAAAGAAAGTCTTTCTAATCCGCTAATTCTTCGTAAAGTTTTTTCAGGCGCTTACGCAGGAAGAGTACGGCATACCGCTTTCGCGACAGCAAAGTATTCACACTCTCGCCCGTGATCTCCGCGATCTCGTTGAAGCTCTTGTCCTCTATCTCGTGCATCACAAAAACATCGCGTTGCTCTGCAGGAAGCTCCTCCAATGCTTTTTCCAGCTCTTCGGTGATGTAGGACCTGAGGTCAGCCATCTCGGGACTCTCACTGCCCGAAGGCAAAAGGTCCGAAAGATCGAGCCGCTCCGCATCCTCATCGCCACCGGCAACGGGATTTATTTTACTTAAGGGAACGGCTTTTTTCTTGCGGTACAGGTCCGTGATCTTGTTGCGGGCCACCGTGAACAGCCAATTGGTCACCTGTTCTATCGGTTTCATTAAACGGTAGGTCTCCACCAATTGATAGAAAACATCCTGCAGTATGTCTTCCGCATCGGTCTCTTCGGGAACGCGCCTGCGGATAAAATCCAAAAGCCGGCTGCGTTCCTTACGTACCGTTTCACTGATGTTGATGTTCTGGTCCTTCAAGATCAACGGTTGGGCGGTGAGTAGTGCGTCTTTCATCTAAAAGGTCAGACGCGGTGCCTGGGATAATATTTTAACGGGTCGCCCTTTTTTACCCCCGTTAACGCATATTTCAGGTCAAAAGTCAGGCCAATGCATTCCTGGACGGCCATAAAGTCAGCCTTGATTTTAAACACCTTATCCCTTAACTTTGCAGAAGTCATCTCAAAATTAGGTTTTGAGATCTTTTCCAGTATTGGCCGGCCCAGGCAAGGCGCTTTTCGAAGCGCATACCCCGAGGGCGCCCGGGCAAGAAAAGCAACGAAGTATGGGCGGTCAAGACGCAAAAAAAGCCACAAGTAATTTTTTGGATGACTGCTAAAAACATAAATAAAATTCTTCAGCCATGTTCAGGAAGATCAATATCAAAGAAGAGTTGCTGAAAGAGAAGGCCCTCCCAACCCGGCAAACGGAACTCATTCATGAAGTATACGGGCTGCTCCGCGCAAAAGGAGATGAAGATGAGGAGATCCTTGCCCGGCTTCGTACGGGAAAACAGAAAGAGGCGGCTATCGAACCCATCAGCATCCCGGCCGAACACCCCAATATTTTTACCCTTGGGCAGATCAAAAAAGTATGCGTGGAATACCGCCTGCGTTTCCTCGACACCAAACAATTCAAAGGCGAATATCCTTACGAAGCTCTTCTTAAAATAAAGCAATTCGAAAGTAAATATGGAGCCAGGACGCAACAATTCATGGTGATGGCGCCTTCCCGCATGTTTCGCTTACTGGATCCTGATAAAGATCCCTTGTTGTTCGCTAACATTGGTAATGGAAATTATTATTTGGTCCATCAATGGGGTAATGACCTCGCCTGGTACAGGAAAATACTGAGCTGGCCCATGCAGAACATGCGTAATCTCTTGATCAGCATCCTGGGCCTGACGCTGTTCGTAGCAGCCGGCATTCCATCCTCATTGCTGCACAGCATTTTTTATTTTACGGATGCTTACGGCAAAATTCATTATCAACCCACCTATCTCGTTCGTTTTGTGATCTTCTTCCTCGGAACACTCGGCACTTTATCTTTCTTCATTAAATATGCCCTGCGTTCGAACAAAAACCTGAGTGATGCCGACTGGGACAATAAGTTTTTAGGATAAAGCTTGTTTTTGGAACAAAAAAAATGTCCCGCTCTGCAAAGAGGGGACATTTCTTTAAATGAAAATTTTCTACAGGCAAACGATGAGGGCATAAATAATCCCGGGGATCCAGAAAAACAAAGTAAGGATCAGGTCCACCCAGAACGGGGTTCCCACTCCTTTGGCAAGATATACCGCCAGGGGAGGCAGTAGTATACAAAGGATCACGAGTACCAACCCATTCACCTCCCCGCCTTTATGATGATCGGCTTCCTTAAAGGCTGTGATATTTTTCATTATTTGCCCGGGCCGCTTTATTTCCATCGTGCCGTGAAAAGGTAATTCATGGGTGATGGAATTAACACTGCTCTTCTCATTCAGTGTGAACGGGGCCGGGGTAATGGTAACTTTATTATTGACCGGCATTACACTGGTCTGAGCCGTGTTGGCAAGGGATGAAACGGATACAGGCAATTCCTTTACAAGGCCTGTATTTTGAGAAACGGTTGAATTATGCTCTGTTTTGAAATGGGTGTATCTCTGCTTTGAGAACTCATTTTGCATGATGGAGCAGGACGAAAAAAGAAGAGCGATGGCTAATCCGGAAAGAAGAGTGAGTTTGTTTTTCATAAGAGGGTTAATTTTTGTTAATGCCCTGCAAAAGTATGCAACGGTATTTGCGAAAACCTTGTCTGTTATCACAAAATATTGTGATTTTTTCAACTGCCTGGCCGGCCGAAGGGGATTCTTATCCCCAAAATACAAGCCTTGAAGGCCCGACTTCAGCTGGAAAGGTTTTTGATTAGAACACAACCCGAAAATGCTACCTTTAACCGTTAATTTTTACTTATGAAACGAATTTTATTCCTCCTCTCCGTTTTACCCCTGTTTTGCTTTGCGCAGAAGGACGGTTACAGCATAAAGATCAGGATCAAACCGCTAAAGGACTCTGTACTCTACTTTGGCAATTATTATGGTGATAAGCAGTACGTGAAAGACACTGCCCGCATTGATGCCAATGGCAACGCAGTTTTTGACGGAAAAGAAAAATTACCGGGAGGGATCTATCTTGTGGTGTTGCCCAGCAAAAAATTCATGGAGGTGATCGTTGATAAAGAGCAGAATTTTTCGCTCGAGACCGACACCAACGACCTGGTGAGGAAAATGAATGTAAAGGGATCGGAGGACAATAAACTTTTTTACAAATACCTTTCTTTCATTGCCGACAGGCAAAAAGATGCCGACCCGCTCCGCAAAAAACTGGAAAAAACAAAAGACAAGGATTCCATTAAGACCCTGCAGGAACAATTGGGCGCCATCGACAAAAAGGTGAAGGATTACAAAGCCGATTATGTGAAAGAACATAGTGAGACCCTGCTGGCAAAAGTATTCACCGCCTCGCAGGATCCGGAAGTGCCCAAAGCCCCCATTTTACCCAACGGCCGTCCCGATTCCCTCTTCACTTTCCTGTATTACAAATCGCATTATTTCGACAATGTTGACTTTTCTGACGATCGCCTGTTGCGCACGCCCGTGCTGTATAATAAAATGAAATATTACCTCGATAAACTTGTGCTGCAATTGCCCGATTCCATCATCAAGGAAGCGGACATGATCATCGGCCGCACCAACGGGAATAAAGAAACCTTTAAATACTGCGTTTATTATTGCACCTATACCTACGAAACTTCTCCTTACATGGGAATGGATGCCGTGTTCGTTCACATGGTGAATAAATATTACAAGACCGGCCAGGCTTACTGGGTGGACGAGGAAAACCTAAAGAAGATACTCGACAAAGCAAAAATTTTAGAACCACTGCTTATCGGCAAAACCGCTCCCCCGCTCTTCCTCCCCGATACTTTGGCAAAAGTGACCGGGTTTACCAATATCAAATCGCCCTACCTCATTCTTTATTTCTGGGATCCCGAATGCGGGCACTGTAAAAAGGCCACGCCCAAACTCAAAGCCTTTTACGATAAATTCCATTCGAAAGGATTTGAAGTGTACGCGGTAGATATTGAAGAGAACCGCGAAGAATGGCTTAAATACATCAGGGAGCACAACCTTAACTGGGTTAACGTGACCAATGCCGAGCATCGCTATTATTTAAAAGAATATTACGATGTGTACAGTACGCCCGTGATCTACCTGCTCGATGAAAATAAAAAGATCATCGCCAAACGCATCGATGCCGACCAGCTCGAAGGTTTTGTGACCAATATGCTGAAGCAGAAAGAGAAAAAGAAGTGAGTATCTTACTCTGCCTTCTTCTTCACCCTTTTTAAATTCAGGAGATTCATCGGGTTGGTGGTAAGTCCTTCCACATCATTTTGCACCAGCCTCAGGAATTCATCGTAGAACAAAGGCACCACTGGCGATTCCTCCATCAGAATATTATCCATGCGCTGGTACAAACCATAACGCACCGAATCACTCGGTTCCGCACAGGCCTGCTCGTACAGCTTGTCGAACTCGTCATTGGCAAAATGGAAATAGTTCGATCCTTCCGGTGAAAAGTTCTTACTGTAGAAGATCGAGAAGAAATCCTGGGCATCGGCATAATCACCCACCCACGACTTCCTGAAAAAGTTAACGCGTGAAGATCCCACCAGGGTGGATTGCACGCTGTTTTGATTGATGTTGATCTTGATCCTGAATCCCACATCTTCCAGCTCTTTTTTAATGAAATTGCTCATGTCGGCATACTGTGCGGCCACATTCAACTCGATCTCCGGCATTTTGTCCTTATCTCCATAACCCGCCTTACGTAAAAGCTCACGCGACTTATCGGGATCGTAATGGTAACCTTTCACTTTATTCTTATCGAACGAAGGCAACCCCTCGGGAATAAAACCGGAAAGCGCAGGAGTGCCGATGCCGTAACGCAGGTAATTGATGATCTTTTCACGATCGATGGCGTAATTGATGGCCTGGCGCACTTCTTTCAGGTGCAGAGGACTTTCCTTCACTATTTCCATGCGGGGGTCCACCAGTATGCCGAGGTAATCCGTTTTGAGGTAAGGGCCTGTTTGCAAAACAAATTTCCCTTTGTAAGTACCTGTCAATCCACCGCTGGGATCCAGCACCATTTTTTTATTGATGGTCTCGGTGCCCGATATCATATCGAAATTCCCTTTCAGAAATTCGGTGAACGCGATCTCGTTATCTTTTATGAAAGAGATGTCCACCGCCTCGAGGTAAGGTAAACGCTGCCCGCCCTCCTTCTCGAAATAATTTTCGTTACGCACCAGTACCAGCTTCTGCCCCTCGTCCCATACTTTGAATTTGAAAGGGCCCGTACCCACCGGGTGCCGACCGAAATCCTCCCCGTATTTGTCGGCTGCCTCATGCGGCACCACGCTGAAATAATGCATGGACAATATTTCGAGAAAGGGGGGGAAAGGTTTGTCGAGGAAAATTTTGAACGTGCTGTCGTTGGGCGCTGTGAACCCGATGAAGTTGGTGCGTTCCGACCGTTCCAGCAATTTAAAAATGGGCATGGAGGAACGTTCGCTCTTCAATTCCATCAAACGGTAAAAACTCTGCACAAAATCATCGGCCGTCACTTTTCGTCCGCGCCCATCGGGAAAACAGGCATCGTCTTGAAAATACACATCGTTACGCAAATGAAAAGTGTACTCCCGGCCATCATCGTACAACTCCCAGCTTTTGGCAATGGAGGGGATCACCTTCAGCTGATCGTCCAGTTGCACCAGCCCGTTGAACACCTGGTTGACCGCCCAGATATTCTCCGATTTATTGGCTGCAGCCGGATCGAGGGAATTAATGCCCCCCGTCTCGTTGTACCTGAACACCCGCTTGTTCTCACTGCTCTTGTCCCCGCTGCCGCTCCCGCAGGTCTGCAACAAAATTGCGGTGGCCGCAAATAACAATGTCCGCTTCATCAAAAATTGGTTTTAACAAGTAATATTAATGGGTTTGATTCCTCTCCTGCTTTGTCCTTTTTTCAATTAATGAACAGAATTATCAACACCCTTCGGCAAATTATAGAATTGATGAGAATTTGGTTTTCAGTTCCGGAAGCTTTCCCTTACTTTCGGCCCGGAATTTTTGCGCGGCATGAACACCACCTATCTTCAACTCGGAAACATTGTGATCGATGAGCCTACAACTACAGGTACCGATCTGTTGCTCACCATCATTTGTATTTTCATTTTCACCTGGCTCAGTCGCCTGCGCGGGCAATGCGGCTCGGTCTCTCCCTGGCGCAATTTTTTCCTGCTCATGGGGCTCTCCTCGTTGTTAGGAAGCATTGTGCACGGTCTGCGTAATTACCAAAGCGAGGAATACCATTACAATTTCTGGATGACGATGAACATTATATGCGGTGTGGCTGTTTATTTTGCACAGGTGGCAACCATACAAAGCAATTTCAGGATTTCGCGCTTCCGTAAGATCCTCGTAAGTATCCCCAATATTCAGCTCGCAGCTTACCTCGTAATACTTTATTTCATCCATAACTTTAACGTAGTGGTGATCCAGATCGCGGTGGGTATGGTTCCCATTATGTTCATCAATTTTTTCGATTATTTCCGGGGTACACAGGGTGGCGGCTGGATCTCGGCTGGTATTGCGCTGTCTTGCCTCCCTGCACTGGTGCGCGGGTTAAAATTCTCATTGAATGCCTGGTTCAACTACAACGACCTTTCGCATGTGCTGCTCATGTGCAGCTTCATCTCCATTTTTTATGGTGTAAGCAAAATGGTGAGGGCGCGCAGGCAGGTGTCCTGATCTTTTTTTCGGAGCGAGCCGTTTTCCCCTTGTATTTTCCTGGTAAAGGGTCCCCTTTGGGATAAGCCACCCACGAGTGGACCGCTTTTAACACCCCTGCTGCATCGCGGGCCGAACGGCTTGGGTGGCGCAGCAAAGCAGCGCGATTTCCCTGCCTGCCAATGTGTGAGCCAGTTTGCGCAGGCAGGTTTGGTCCTTTCTTTCTGAAAAAAAGAACGGGGAAAACTATGTTGGTCTATCGCTTTTTCTTGCTCCCGAATAAGTGCAGGATTCAACATAAATCCTATTATCAGGACACTTAATACCCCATTCCCCGCACATAATAAAACCCGCCTGCATTAGCCCTTCCAAACCTGAACTTAGCAGCATAATTCCCGTTGAACTGTAAAAACCGCCATTCATCATTTATTCACTCAATACATTTCTCCATGTCCACCGAAACCTGTAAGTTTGCCCTCCTTGTTTTCAGAATGAATCACCTCTTGTTTTCCTGCTGATCTTACCATGCCGACCAAAAAAGTAGGCCTGTACACGGCCACTGCAATTGTTATTGCGAATATGGTGGGCACGGGTGTGTTCACTTCGCTGGGTTTCCAGGCGGCAGGCATTCATACCGGTTTCGCGATCCTCTTACTCTGGATCATTGGAGGTATATCCGCATTAGCCGGTGCGCTTTGTTATGCCGAAATAGGTGGCATGTTCCCGCGTTCGGGTGGTGAATACAATTTTCTTTCGAGGATCTATCATCCTTCCGTTGGCTTTGTTTCCGGCTGGGTTTCGGCAACCATTGGCTTTGCCGCGCCAGTGGCCGCTGCATCCATTGCATTGGGCAAATATGTTTCTGCCGTATATCCCGGTGTGGATGTACAATACCTTGCCGGTGGTGTGATCATTGGTATTTCACTCATTCACGCCACCAGCATTTCTATTGGCGGCAGGTTCCAGGATCTTTTTACAACCATAAAAGTTCTGGTGATGCTGGTGATCATTTTCAGCGGACTTTTTGCGGGTCACAGCGGTGACATTAGTTTTTCTCCTACTTCCGAATCATGGAAGGATATCACCAGCCAGGGCTATGCGATCTCTTTCTTTTTCGTTTACCTCGCCTATTCGGGATGGAATGCTTCAGCTTATATCACCTCCGAGATCAGCGAACCCAAAAGTAATCTGCCACGATCACTGCTCATCGGTACGGGCATCGTTACGTTTCTTTATGTAGCCATCAATTTTGTTTTCATGTACGTTACTCCACGCGCGCAAATGACGGATGCCAACGGACCCGTGGTGGAGATCGCAGGTGTAGCTGCCAAAAATATTTTCGGTGCGCAGGGAGGGAATGTAATGAGCATGATCATCGCCTTGCTGCTTATTTCCACCATAAGTTCCATGATACTTGCAGGCCCTCGCGTGACGCACGCCATGGGCGAAGACTACAGGATACTTGGATTTCTCGGTAAGAAAACAAGGAACGGTGTCCCGGCAATCGCCATTTTCGTGCAATGCGCCATCAGTCTTTTCATCGTTCACCAAAATAATTTCCAGGACATCGTGGGCCTGATCTCGTTTACACTCAGCATTTTCACTTTCCTCACTGTACTTGGACTGTTCATCATGCGCTTTAGGGCCCCAAATGCAGAAAGACCTTTCAGGGTTTGGGGATACCCGTTGGTGCCCTTCATCTTTCTCGCCATAAGCATTTGGATGATGTGGTTCGGTCTAAAGGATGATTCACCCAACTCCTTCCATGGCCTGAACAAAGTTTCACTCGAGGGACTCGGCCTCTCACTCACAGGCCTGTTGATCTACTTCATTGAAAAACTCATTTATAAAACAAAAAATGAAAAAGTTAATTAGCGCTGTATTTGCTGCAGCGGTCTGTACCGGTTTTTTTTCCTGCGGTGGCAATACCGAAGGCCCGAAAAATACCACTTCTAAAAAGGACAGCGATACCGTAAAAAAAGAAATCCCTAAACCTGATGATACGCTTCCTAAAAAGATCACAGGAACATACGATCGTAAGTTCAATGATGTGGGACGCTACCTGGCGGGGATGAAACCTGAAGCGGGTTGCAGGCTTGATTCATCGTACCTTAATAACAAGACCTGGAAGAATTACGCAGAGAATGCCGAAAGGAAATGGAGCGAGTACGATACCGTACGTATCCAAAAACTGCGCAACTGGAGCAAAACAGAATTGGCCGGTGTGGATCGTGTGCATCATACCTTGTTTTATCCTTTCTCCGGTCCTGATGTATTGCACGCCAATTCCTTTTTCCCCAATGCAGATACCACTGTGATGATAGGATTAGAACCTGTTGGAAGTGTTCCTTTTACAGGAAAGAATACACAGGACACGCTTACCGCTTATTTCCAGGAAGTGAACAGTTCGCTTTATGCGGTGCTCAACTGGAGTTTTTTCCGCACGCTCTCCATGAAAAAAGACCTGCGAACCGAAGTGAACGGCACAACGCCCATCATGATGATCTTTTTGGAGCGCACGGGCAATCGTGTGCTGGATGTAAAACAAATTCACATCGATTCTACCGGCAGGATCGCATACAATGAAAAGGGGCACAGCGGTTTTAAAATGCCGGGGGTGGAGATCACGTATTGCAAAAGCGACAGCACCGGTGAGGCGCACGTGTTCTATTTTTCCTGCGACCTTTCCAATGAAGGCTCACAAAAAACCAATCCTGCCTTCTTTAAATTCTTAAAGTCACTCGGTCATGTGAACACCTATTTGAAAAGCGCTTCATATTTGATGTACAAGCCGAACTTTTCCGACATACGTGATTTGGTATTGACACAAAGCGATCACGTATTGCAGGATGATTCCGGGATCCCAAATCGTTTTTTTGCGGCAACTACCTGGTCGCACCAATTGTACGGTCGTTACACCGGTGTGATCCCGCTTTTTAAAGGGGATGAGCAACACGACCTGGACAGCCTTTTTAAGCATGAACCCACCCGCAAAGACCTGGGCTTCGGGATAGGCTACAAGTGGCAAAAAGGGACTTCCAACCTGGTGCTCAACACTAAGAAAGG
>DATDFI010000285.1:0-2003 GCA_036522695.1 Bacteroidia bacterium
GGCGATACCATCATCGGCATCAAAGGACGTGTTGGATTTGAAGCAGCCGCCCCTCTTGTGATCATTAAAGCGCATCATTTATTGGAAAAGCATGTGCTTACCAAATGGCAATTGTACTGGAAGGACCAGCTCTCGGCATGGTACGGCATCTGGATGCATGAAGGGCAGTTCCTGGACCCCGTGATGCGCAACATTGAAAAGTTCCTGGAAGAAACGCAGCAAAACGTGACGGGAAAGGTTTTTGTTACGCTCCGTCCTTACCGTTTCGAGGTAACCGGGATTGAATCGGGGCACGACCTGATGTCAGCCAAATTCGGAAGCTATGGTGAAATGAATAATACCTGGACAGGGGAGGATGTGAAAGGCTTTGCGAAAATTTTCGGCAACCAGGTCTCTATTTATCATAAAGTGAATGAGGAAAAAGTTAAAGGCTAAATGGAGAGAAAAATAAAAATAGGGATAGTGGGAGGTGCCGGTTACACCGCAGGTGAATTATTACGTTTGCTGGTGAATCACCCGCAGGCCGAAATCGTTTTCGTTCACAGCAAAAGCAATGCAGGTAAGTTCATCCATTCGGTCCACGCAGACCTGCTTGGCGATACTTCTTTGAAATTTTCGGCTGATGTGAACGGGGATATCGATGTTCTGTTCCTGTGTGTTGGCCATGGTGAAGCGAAAAAATTCCTGGAAGCCAATAATATAAATGAGAAGGTAAAGCTCATCGACCTGAGCCAGGACCACAGGATCATTGACGATTTGCGATATGCGAAGGACGGTTCATCCAGGAAATGGGTGTATGGGCTGCCTGAGTTGAATTACGATGTGATAAAAGGATCGCATAACATCGCGAACCCGGGCTGCTTCGCCACCTGTATTCAACTTGCCCTGTTGCCTCTCGCAAAGGAAAGTTTGTTGAAGAGTGAAGTGCATGTTTCAGCCACAACAGGTTCAACAGGTGCAGGACAATCCTTGAGCGGGACCTCGCATTTCAGCTGGAGGCAGAATAATATGAGTTCGTATAAAGTTTTTCAGCACCAGCATTTGGCGGAGATCGGGCAAAGTTTGAAACAACTTCAAGCGGGTTACGTTCACGAAGTAAATTTTGTTCCGCACCGTGGAAGTTTTACGCGCGGCATACTGGCGAGTTCATATACAGAGACGGATATGACCATTGAAAAGGCAAAGGAACTTTTTCATGCGTATTATAAAAAGCATCCTTTCGTACATGTAAGTGATGAGGCGATAGACCTGAAGCAGGTGGTGAATACGAACAAGTGTTTATTGCATATGGAGAAGCACGGTAAGAAATTAATTGTGACCAGCGTGATCGATAACCTGCTCAAGGGCGCATCGGGACAGGCTGTTCAGAATATGAATTTGATGTTCGGCCTCGAGGAGACAAGCGGCCTTAAACTAAAAGCCTCCGCCTTTTGAATATGTATCGACAATTACCATCAACCCTCATCCATCACCCATGAAACCTTTTGATGTATACCCTCTTTTCGATATAGAACCTGTAAAGGCGCAGGGCTCATATCTCTGGGATAAGAAGGGTGTGAAGTACCTCGATCTTTACGGTGGGCATGCCGTGATCTCTATCGGCCATTGCCATCCTTATTATATGGAGAAGCTCACGCAGCAGTTGAATGCCATTGGTTTTTATTCCAATTCGGTGAGAATTCCTTTGCAGGATGAGCTCGCGCAAAAGCTGGGAGAGCAAAGCGGTTACAACGATTACGATCTGTTTCTCTGCAATTCGGGAGCTGAAGCGAATGAGAATGCACTGAAGCTCGCGTCTTTTCATACCGGAAGGAAAAGGATCATCGCTTTTGGAAAGTCGTTTCATGGCCGTACATCGCTGGCAGTGGCGTCCACGGATGATAAAAGCATTATCGCACCCGTAAATGCCGTGCACGATATTACTTTTCTTCCCTTTAATGATGAGACCATGTTGGAAGAGTATTTGAATGCTGAAGTGTGCGCGGTGATCATTGAAGGGATAC
>DATDFI010000286.1:0-7199 GCA_036522695.1 Bacteroidia bacterium
CCAAAAATACAAAAATCTACTTATAAGACAGGGTGAAGGGGAGAATAGTTGCTTTAAAAAAGGGCCTATTTGCCCGTCATTTTCTTTAACGCATGAACAAAGGTTTTCATCTTTGAATTACCAGCATTAATCGGATGGGCACTGCCCTATTTTTTCCTGTCGAGGAGCAAGGAAGCGACTTGCAGGAGCGGAACTTTTGCCGGGGAAGGAACTTTCACTGTTTCGAGATGCTTTAACGCGAATGAGTAATAACGTTTCATCATGCTTTCGGTGTGTTCTCTTACATTTAAACGATCATACGTATGAAGTACCTGCTCTATCTTTCCAGCAGCGTCAACTGAAGAAGAAAACAGGATGCCGGCAACCTTCTTTCTTTCTTTTACACCCGCTCTTTCCAGTGCATTCAATGAAAGAAAAGTTTTCTTGTTCGCGAGAATATCACCTCCTTTTTGCTTCCCGAAGATCTTTTCATCACCATAAGCGTCCAGCAGGTCATCCATCAGTTGAAATGCAATACCGGTATTCTTACCGAATTCGTAAAGTGCTTTCGCATCTTTTTTCCCGGCACCTCCGAGAATAGCGCCCGTTTGAAGGCAGGCGCCCAGCAACACCGCTGTCTTCAATTCTATCATACGCAGGTAATCGCTTATGCGCACATCATTCCTTTTTTCAAAATCCATATCCATCTGCTGGCCTTCGCACACCTCCGCAGCCGTGCGGCTGAATAGTTCCAGTGCTTCCGGCAAATATCTTTTATCCACTTTCCCCAGTTCGCGGTACGCGTACACCAGCATCACATCCCCGCTAAGGATCGCAACGTTATCATTCCATTTTTTATGCACCGTGGTCTTGTTCCTCCTCAGCACTGCCTTATCCATGATATCGTCATGCACCAGGGTAAAGTTGTGGAAGAGCTCCATGGCGAGAGCTGCCGGGATAGCATTTTTTGCGCGTTTGGAGAACATGCCGTGGGCGAGCAAAACAAGAAGAGGACGCATTCGCTTACCTCCGAGGCCGAGCATGTAATCAACGGGGGCATAAAGGTCCTTTGGCGCGTGGGGATGATCCTTCATGAAGCGAAGGATGGAATCTTCAACCTGCCGGAGGAGCGAATTCACTTTTGGGCCTTTTTATTTTCCGCGATGCGTCTCAATCCTTCTTCGAGCGAAAGGAGCGGGTGGCGCAGCAGCATTTTCATTTTGGTGATGTCGGGTTTCCTTCGTGTCATGTCTCCTTCTTCCAGGCGGGGAAGGTGAATGATCTTTGAAGAAGACCCGGTCACTTTTACCACCAGGTGTGCCAGGTCGAGAATGGAGATCTCGGCATCGCTGCCAATATTCACCACATCGTTCACGCAACGGCTGTTATAAAATGCATTGGTAGTGGCCTCCACGTTATCATCGATGTAACAGAACGTACGCGTCTGGCTCCCGTCACCGTTAATGGTGATATCCTGGCCCTGCACGGCTGCATCGACAAAACGCGAGATCACGAAATCCGAACTCTGGTCGGGCCCATAGGTGTTAAAAAAACGGAAAATGGTATAATCGAGACCAAACTCCTTGTGGTAAGCTTTCAGGTAAGCTTCGCCCACATTCTTTACAATAGCATAAGGCAAGCGTGAATTGAGCGGGGTGGTGTCTTCATTCTGCGGAAATTCAACCGGCTCACCGTAAACTTCGGAAGAGGAAGAATAATATACGCGTTTCACACCCGTGCTCTTCGAAAGATTCATGATGTTGCGGATCCCGGTCACATCGTCCAGCACTTTCACCGGGTTTTCGAGTGTACGCTTCACACCGACCAATGCCGCATAGTGGAAAACAAAATCGAAATTATAGCTGTAAAAAACACTGGAGATATCAGAAAATTCATTCACATCCGCACGAATGAACTTCACATTCTCCAATGAAGAGGAAGGAAGTTTGGCAAGAGCTCCCGTAACAAGATTATCCACGATCACGATCCTGTTCTCCTCCCGCTCGGCCAGCTTTGATGCCAGCGCGCTCGCGATAAAACCCGCCCCACCCGTTACAAGTATCTTCGGCATCAGGAAAGTTCCATTAAATATTTTCCGTAGCCGCTTTTGCACAACGGTTCAGCAAGTTCATGCAATTGATCACGGTCAATGTACCCCATGCGATTCGCCACTTCCTCTATACAACCGATGCGCAATCCCTGTCTCGCCTCTATCACCTGCACGAATTGACCCGCCTGCATCAATGAATCGAAAGTGCCCGTATCGAGCCAGGCCGTTCCCCGGTCGAGCATGCCTACTTTCAAATTCCCTTTCGAGAGGTAATGTTTATTCACATCCGTGATCTCGTATTCCCCGCGCGCACTCGGCTTTAAATCTTTTGCCACCTGCACCACGCTGTTATCGTAAAAATACAGCCCGGGCACCGCATAATGCGATTTAGGTTGCTTCGGTTTTTCCTCAATTGAAATAGCGGTGCCCTTACTATCGAATTCCACCACACCGTAACGCTCGGGGTCCGAAACGTGGTAAGCGAACACCACGCCTCCTTCAGGATCGTTGAACTGCTGCAGCAATTTGCCGAGCCCTGCCCCATAAAAAATATTATCGCCCAAAACAAGCGACACTTTGTCCTTGCCAATGAATGACTCCCCGATCACGAAGGCCTGCGCCAGCCCGTTGGGAACTTCCTGCCTGGCATAGGAGAATTTACATCCCAGCTTTTTTCCATCGCCAAGCAAACGCTCGAAGCTCGGCAGATCATGGGGAGTGGAAATAATAAGTATCTCCCGGATGCCGGCCATCATGAGCACCGACAAAGGATAATAGATCATCGGCTTATCATAAACGGGCATGAGCTGCTTACTCAGCGCGAGCGTGAGCGGGTGCAGGCGTGTACCGGAACCCCCGGCCAGGATGATACCTTTCATAAGAGGATTTTATTCTTCGTCAGTATTGAGTTCGGGGTCGCCCGGTTTATGGATCACCAGCTTATCGAGATCGATGTCCTCATCCTCGTCAATGATGGAGATGAGCGAATCCTGCATGAGCACTTTGGTTTGCTTCAGCTTTTCGAGCGAAAGTAAAATGCTGGGCAGCAGTACCAGGTTGGTGATAAGCGAGACCAGCAGCGTTAGTGAAACCAGTATCCCCAGCGCCTGCGTTCCACCGAAACTGGAAGCGGCAAAAATAGCGAAGCCGAAAAAGAGAATGATATTCGTGTAGATCATGCTGCGGCCTACTTCATTGATGGTGCGTGAAATGGCGGTTTGCGTGCGGTCGAATTTCTTTTTGCGCAACTGCGCCCTGTATTCCGCCAGGATGTAGATCGTACCATCGGAGGCGATACCGAAAGCGATACTGAAGACCAGGATAGTGGAAGGCTTGAAATGAATATCGAGGAAACCCATCACTCCCGCAGTGATCGCAAGCGGGATCAGGCAGGGAAGTTTGGAAAGAACAATGATCGCGATGGAACGGAACAGCATGATGCCGATGATGAGGATGAGCACGATCGCGATGAAAAGGCTTACGAACAAATGGTGAAAAAGAAAATCATTGCTCTTGAGGAACACATGGCTGAAACCGGTGATCATCACGTTATACTTCAAACTGTCGGCCACCGGCTTCAGGGTCTCCTTATCGTAATTGAAAATGGTGTCGGTGCGCTTTTCGATCTCATCCACGAGCACTTTCATTTTATCCGACCCGATATCCGCCATCTGGAAACTCACGCGCGTGAAGCGTTTAGTGGTATCGATGAAAGCCATGAGTTTATTTTCCTTGCCTTTCACCGTGGAGGTGTATTCCGAAAGTTTTTTCAGCTCGAGGCTGCCGGGCAGTGTATAAATCGGCTTGCCCTGGTCATTCACCTGGTAATCGCGATACGCCTGGTAAGCGAACTTTAAAGCCTCCACTGCTGAAACGGGCCTCGAGAACTCCGGGTACTTCGCCATCATTCTCTGGAAGGCATTGATCTTGTAAAGCGTCCGGGCGTTATTACTGAAAACCCCGTTCGGCTTTTTGGTATCCACGTTCACCTCGAAAGGCAGCACGCCATGAAAATTACTCTCAAAAAACCGGAGATGCGTATACACCGGGTCGTTCTGCGGAAGGTCATCCACCACGTGGCCGATGAGTTTGATACGTGTCATACCCCAGAACGAAATGATCGTAAGTAAAGCGATCACCGCGTAGATCGCAATGCGGTAATGATGCACCAGTTTATTGATGCCATTGAGTGTACCGGTGATCCACTTGCTTTGATGATGCTTCGTGTATTTCCCGGATGGAGGAGGCAACCAGCTGTAAATGATCGGCAGCAAAATGTGCGCAACCGCATAAGTGACCATCACGTTTATGGCAGCAACAAGGCCGAACTCAACGAGCAGCGTGCTGTTGGTAAAATAAAACACACCAAAGCCTATGGCCGTGGTGATGTTCGCCATGAAATTGGAAAGCGCCACTTTTTCGATGGTGCGTGCGAGGGCCTTGATCTTATTGCCGTGGCGGATGAATTCCTCCTGGTACTTGTTGATGATGAAAATGCAGTTGGGAACACCGATCACCATGATGAGCGGGGGAATGAGGCCGGTGAGGATAGTGATCTTATACCCTAAAAGTACGATAGTGCCCAGCGAGATGGTGACACCCACCAGGCAAACAATGATGGAAAAAAATACCGCGTAGAAAGAGCGGAACAGGATGTAAAGTATGATGAGTGTAACGAGCACGGCAAGCGCCATGAATAATCCCATCTCTCCCGCTACCAGTTTCATGATATGCGTCCGGATGTACGGCAACCCCGACAGGTGCATATCGATGTTATTCTCTTTACCGAATTTCTCAACGGAGGCCTCTATGTTCTCTACGATGGAAATGCGGCTGTGCGACTCGAGCGAATCCTTATTGAACGTGATGGCCATCACTGTGGCGTTCGTCTCCCGGTTGTAAACGAGCCCGTCATAAAAGGGCAACGCGAGTATCTCGCGGTGCAGGCTGTCCACTTCATCCTGCGATTGCGGTCTTCGGCCGATCACCGGCTTCACTTCAAATTTGCTGAGGCTGTCGTTCTTTATCAGCCGGTAAATGCGGGTGATGGAAAGCACGTCCTGTATGCCCGGTATTTTGCGGATATTTTCGGTGAGGTCGTACCAATTGTTGAACTTATTCAGCAAAAAAAGATCTTTGTCGCTAAAGCCCACCACCATCACGCTTCCATCCTCGCCATATAATTCTTTAAACAGCGTGTAATCCTTATAAGCGGGATCATCCTTTGGAAGTGCGCGAGCGTAAGAGTAGGAAAGCTGGGTCTTGGATGCTTCGTAACCGAAAAAAGCCGTAATGAGAAGAAGAACTACAAGATAAGTTATCCTGTTCCGAAGAATTGCCCGCCCGAGATACGACCACATATTGGTTTGGTAGAAAATATAAAGTATGAAGTACAAAGAATCAAATCTCTTTGTACTTCATGATGCGTTCGAAATTAGGATAAATAAACGGAACAGCAAAAAGCAAAGCCGCATCCTTTTACCTTTGATGCGTAACACGCCAATAATGTTTAATGCACTGAAAAAAAAGATCGCTTTTGCAAGGAAGAAAAAAATTCTATTCTCACTTTGAGAGGCCGGCCGATCTTTGTTTTGACATTGGCGCAAATACAGGTGAAAAATCCCGGGTCCTGCTGGAGCTTGGGGCCCGCGTGGCAGCGGTTGAGCCCCAGTCGCAGTGCGGGCCGGCATTGGAAGAATTGAAGAGAAAGTACGGGGAACATTTCATTTATATTCGAAAAGCGGTGGGCGATGTACGCGGGGACCAGGAATTGTACATTGGTAATACAAGCGAGATCTCTACATTTTCAGGCGCGCACATAAAATATTTCGGGAGGGATGGGGTACTGCGCTGGAATAAGAAAGAAACGGTTGAAGTCATTACCCTGGATGAATTATTGACCGAATATGGAACTCCCTCCTTTTTGAAAGTGGATACGGAAGGTTACGAAACAAATGTGTTATCACGCCTTAGCCGCAAAATAAATCATGTAGAATTCGAGTTCATTCCTGCTTTTAAAGCCGAGGCAAAAAAGTGCATTGATATGATCGCGCGTTTTGGCCGGGTAGAATTCAATTACAATATATACGAGCAGCCGCGATTTGAATTACAGCAATGGGTTGATGCCGATGAGATGAAGCTTGTGCTGGATAATATTCCGCCCAATATCGTGCATGGGAATGTTTTTGCCCGGTGCGTTTAGGTTGTCTTATAGAATAAGGCTTATGTTAAATCCCGCTTGGGGAAAATTCCAGTGGTTGTACTGTGCGGGCGGCTTCGCGAGACGAAGCGGGCGAAGGGGCCTATAGTTGACTGCTAGTAAAACTTCAGCTTATGCAAAAAGTCCAGGTTTTCGAATTCTCACAATAGGAAAAGATTGGCTGTTTTTTATCACTTCAGTACCGGCCTTTTAAAAATTTTGCTGCAAATCAGGGGAGGGAGAAAGAGGGAGGGTGTGCGGATATCTTACGCTGTTTGAGGACCGAAGGGACGAGTTCCGTAAAACCCCATTATAGTACATCAGAACCCTACCCAACTACAAACAAAAAAGCCGGGAAAATTCCCGGCCCTCCTATTTTCAAAAAAAATTATGCAGTCACGGGTGTCACGATCTTTACATCCGTCTCTTTGATCTTCGCATAGCCCCCACGCACATTCACTACATCCGAAATACCTTTTGCTTTCATCATCGAAGCCGCGATCATGGAACGATACCCCCCCGCGCAATGCACCAGGCAGGTGTCTTTGGGCAATTCGCTCATTTGCTTTTCAAGATCAGCCAATGAAAAATTCTTTGCGCCTTTTACATGACCATTATCAAACTCAGAAGGCTTACGCACATCAATTATCTTTCCTTTTCCCGCCTTCGCGCGTGAAGCGAATTCCTCGGGCGTGATCGATTCGACCCTGTCAATGGAATTTCCCTGGTTGATCCAGGAACGCATGCCGCCTTTCAAATATCCTTTCACTTTCTCGTATCCCACTCTCGCCAAACGCATAACCGCTTCTTCTTCTTTTCCTTCTTCGGCAATGATCACGAGCGAACGATCGATATCTATCACTGTGCCCACCCACACCGCGAACTGGCCGTTGAGACCCACGTTGATCGCGCCTTTTATAAAACCTTTTTCGAAGGAATCGGGGTCGCGTGTATCGAGCACCAACGCACCCG
>DATDFI010000287.1:0-12211 GCA_036522695.1 Bacteroidia bacterium
CGTGCGAGCCGTAATAATCACCCAAACTGATATTGATCACGCAGGGTTCGTTCAGTAATTGCGCCTTTGCGAAAATATAATTCACTGCATCGGGAATGGCCGTGCCGGTGGTGTCGTTCAAATTCGCAGCTACCATAATGATATCCGCATGCGGGGCAACTCCCGCATATTTATTTATCGCCAAACCATTTCCGGCCGCTACTCCGCTCACGTGTGTGCCATGCCCGTAGTCGGGCGCATCGCTGTGCGCTGAAGCCTGCCCGCTGTCTATCTGCTGGTTGTTCCAGTTCTGCCCGTAATTATAAGGCTGCGGGGTATTGGATGCATTCGGCAAATTCTGGTCCCATAAAAACTTTATGCGCGTGCGCCCGAGCGAATCTTTAAAATCGGGATGCGAAAAATCAATACCCGTATCTATCATGCCTATCACAACGCCATCGCCAAAATAAGGCTGGGGCAAAGGAGCGGTTCCGCTGTGAACGGGCACCAGCACATTATTCACTTCCATGCTGTCGTTCATCACGCGAAGGTGCGCGCAGGGCAGTTCTATTTGCTGAACGAATGAAAACTTTTCAAGCGCAGAGATCTTCCCGAGCGCAATGGAGATGCAGGCAATATCGCCCGAAAAATATTTGAAGCGCCCGTTCTGTTTCGCAAAAGCAGCGATCTTGCTCACATCACCCTTCACCAAAACCGAAACAATGGTATTGGAAGGCGCATGCAGCCGCTTTTCCACCAGCGCAAAATTAAGCTTGCTTTGCTGGGCGAAACCTGCAATTAAAAAACACGTAAAAAACGAAAGGGGAAAAAGGCGCTTCAAAGGCATAATTTTTGAATAGCTAAGATAAGGCTTTAAGCCCTAACTTTAAAGTGTGAGGCATCTCGTTTTTATACTGCTGTTCCCCGTTTTGCGGCTCAACGCTCAAACCGACTCCATCCCCTATTCCAAAGATCTTAATTTCAAAGAAGGGCTGTATCTCACTTACGCTGATTTCCGCAATAACGATCCTGTTCCAAAAACAAGGATCCAGACCAATTACGATAAGAATGCGCTCGATTTTTTTAAGCAGGAAATAAGTAAGTCAGAAATAAAATACGTGGACGCTTCGGGTGCCGAACAAACCGTTCGAACTTCCAAACTCTGGGGTTATTGCAGCAACAACGGCATTTACATCAACTATGGCCGCGATTTTTCAAAGATCATGGTCATCGGCAGCATTTGCCACTTCACAGCAATGATAGAAACGTACGTGGGCAGTTACGATCGTTACAATGGCGCACCGGCCAACATGCGCAGTTACCAGTTGCAGCAATTCGTGATCGATGCGCGCACTGGAAAAGTAGGTTCATTCACACTTGTAAATATGGAAGCCTTGCTCAAACAGGATGAGGACTTGTATAATGAGTTCATGAAATTGTCCAGGCGTAAAAGAAAAGACATGATGTTTGTTTACCTCCGCAAGTTCAACGAGAAACATCCCCTGTATTTTAAGAATTGATTTTTTAGGAGCTATCGGACCATCCTGCTTTTTTTGTGTTCCGTCCGGCTTTCGCCACTCGCTTTTTTTGCTGGAGCAAAAAAGAGCTCAAACAATGGCTCAATCCGGGCTGGGAAAAACGCAGCAGCAATTGCGGGTAAATCCCAGGTACTTCCTGCACCGGCCCCCTACCTTTTACCCGGGTTGCCGGCACTGCGGGGATACCGGCAAAAACAAAAAGCGGTGATCGAAGAAAAAAACAAAGACGTTCTCGACTCCATACATTATGCCAAAAGGATACAACGGAGTTTGCTCCCTTCCGAAAGATATTTCGACCGTAGCCTGAAGAAGCTGGTCCCGCTGCTCATAACACAGCATCCACCTCGCCTACTGCAACCATCTTTTTCCTATATTCGCACTCCTTAAAAACTCCTCATTTCATTCGGAGGACAATCGTACATCGTAAATCCTAATTCGTAAATAAAAATGTCAGAAGGCCGTCAAATAATTTTCTCGCTGGTGAACGTGAGTAAAGTGCTCAGCACCAACAAAACCATATTAAAAGATATTTACCTCTCGTTCTATTACGGGGCAAAGATCGGGATCCTCGGTGCCAATGGCTCGGGTAAATCCACTTTGATGAAGATCATTGCAGGGAAAGAAAAAGATTTCCAGGGCGAGCTGCACCAGTCACCGGGCTACACCATCGGCTTGCTGGAACAGGAGCCGCACCTGGATGAAAACAAAACAGCACTCGAGATCGTTCGCGAAGGTGCCGAAAAGCACGTGAAAATTTTGCAGGAGTATGAAGAGGTGAACAATAAATTCTCGGAGCCCATGAGCGATGAGGAAATGCAAAAGCTCATCGACCGCCAATCCCGTTTAAATGATCTCATCGAACAGCACGACCTCTGGAACCTCGACAATCGCCTCGAGCAAGCGATGGATGCTTTGCGTTGCCCCGAGAGTGATACACCCGTAAAGGTGATGTCGGGCGGTGAGCGCAGGCGCGTAGCCTTGTGCCGGCTCCTCATCCAGGAACCTGACATTTTATTACTGGACGAGCCCACCAACCACCTCGATGCCGAATCGGTGGATTGGCTGGAGCAGCATTTGAAAAATTACAAAGGCACCGTGCTGGCGGTAACGCACGACCGTTATTTCCTCGACAATGTTGCGGGCTGGATCCTCGAACTCGACCGCGGTGAGGGAATTCCATGGAAAGGAAATTACTCCTCCTGGCTGGAGCAGAAGCGCGAGCGTTTGGCGCAGGAAGAAAAATCGGAGAGCAAGAGACAAAAGACACTTGCGCGGGAGCTGGAATGGGTGCGCCAGGGCGCGAAGGGCCGCCAGGCCAAGCAAAAAGCGCGTTTGCAGAATTATGAGAAGATGCTGAATGAAGATGTGAAGGCGAAAGAAGATAAGCTCGAGATCGTGATCCCCAACGGCCCGCGCCTCGGCAACGAAGTGATCGAAGCCGTTCACGTGAAAAAATCCTTCGGTGATAAGGTGCTGTACGATGATCTCAACTTCAAATTACCTCCTGCGGGAATTGTAGGCATTATCGGGCCGAACGGTGCCGGTAAAACTACCATCTTCCGCATGGTCATGGGCCAGGAAAAACCCGATGGAGGCGAATTCAAGATAGGTCCTACCGTAAAAGTGGGTTATGTTGACCAGGCGCACACCGATATAGATCCCGAAAAAACAGTGTACGATGTGATCAGCAACGGGCTCGAGCATATTTTGATCGGTGGCAAACCCATGGTGGCGCGCGCTTACATTTCCCGCTTCAATTTCAGCGGGCCTGATCAGCAAAAAAAATGCGGGGTGTTATCGGGCGGTGAACGGAACCGTTTGCATCTCGCGCTCACCCTTAAGAGTGAAGCCAACGTGCTGCTGCTTGACGAGCCCACCAACGACCTGGACGTGAACACGCTTCGCGCGCTCGAAGAAGGTCTCGAAAATTTTGCGGGCTGTGCCGTGATCATCTCTCACGACCGCTGGTTCCTCGACCGGGTGTGTACGCATATCCTCGCCTTTGAAGGCGAATCGCAGGTGTACTGGTTCGAAGGAGGATACTCCGACTACGAAGAGAACAAGAAAAAACGCCTGGGTGAGGTGGAACCGAAGCGTATTCGGTACAAGAAACTTACAGTGTAAGCGCGGGCAGCATTTGAAAATGAATAAAGGCGTCTTACAGGACGCCTTTATTGTTTATAGTTATTTGTTATCCGCTGGCCGGACGTTCCGTCAACCATAAACTAATAACGGATAACCCACTATTATTTCATTCCCGGTTTTTTAGTGGACGAGCTGCCACTCTTCATTGTCTTATTGGTTTTAGTGACACGCTTGCCGTTCTTGTTGCTCTTTGTTTGCGGCTTGGTATCCGGCTTCTTCTGGTCTTTATTCTCCTGCTTGAAAACACGGGATTTTGCACCACCGGGCACTGCCGCTACTGCAGCAACAGAAGTTCCGGCAAGAAATAATACAGCAACTGCGCCCATGAGTATCGTCTTCATGTTTTTTGCGGCCAGCGCGGTCAAGATCATTTTTTTCATGTGATATGGTTTTTGTAGTTATGCAAGCTGCTTTCAATATCCTTGCCAAATATAATATGGGGCCCGTTAAAAAGTGTGAAGCCCGGTGAAGTCTCGCTGAAGGCTGCCGGCACAGGGCCGGACGCACCGGCACTCCCCGCCCGGTAATTTATTATCTTTGGAAGCCTTTTATCAAAAAGAAAAACATGAAACACATTTTCGCTTTTTTCATCCCCGCTTCATTATTAGCGGGCGCACTCCAGGCGCAGGGTACCTGGACACCCAAAACCTCTTTAACAGGCGCTGCCCGCTGGGGAGCCGCTTCTTTTTCCGTGGGCGGAAAAGGATATGTAGGCACCGGGCTCGATGCCTCTTTCAACTATAAAAATGATTTCTGGGAGTATGATCCTGTTGGTGATACCTGGACGCAAAAGGCGAATTTTGCCGGAAGCGCACGTCAATTGGCAGTTGGCTTTGCCGTGGGTAACAAAGGTTACATGGGACTGGGTTATGATGGCAACGACCTGCAGGATATTTATGAGTACGATCCCATTGGAAATACCTGGACAGCAAAGGCAAGTCTTACGGGACTTGGGCGTAATTCAACCGTTGCGTTCTCCATCGGTACAAAAGGATATGTAGGAACGGGCAGCAATGGCAGCAATTACCTCGATGATTTCTGGGAGTTCGATCCCATCGCAAACACATGGACACAAAAAACAAATGTGGGCGGAGGTTTGCGTTCGGGGGCTACAGGGTTTTCAATAGGCACAAAAGGTTATATAGGAACGGGGACCGGGATCGATTTTTGGGAATATGATCCCAGCGGAAATACCTGGACGCAGAAAGCGAATGTAGGAAGTGCCACTCGCTACGGTGATATCGGCTTCAGCATTGGAACAAAAGGATACCTCGGGCTTGGATATTCCACTACATGGCTTAACGACCTTTATGAATATGACCCCACCGGGAACACCTGGACCGCAATGGCCAATTTTCCCGGTACGGCAAGGCAAAATGCCATTGCCTTCTCTACCGCAACAAAAGGATATGTGGGAACAGGATTGGATGCCAATACCACCAAAAAAGATCTCTATGAATTTGACCCCGGAACGCAAACAGGTGTAAAAGAGAATTCGTCCTCACTGCATGTTTCGGTATTCCCCAATCCCGTGAAGAATGTGGCAAAGGTTATGTGCCCAGGTTCCGATTGTGAATTCACATTGTTTGACGTGAACGGTAAAAAAGTTTACTCCACCATTTTCTCGAATGAGTTCACTTTTGATCGTAATAGCCTGGATGCCGGAATTTATTTTTACTCGGTTAAGCAAGGTGAAAAGGCGAAAAGCGGCAAGTTGGTGATCCAATAAGTATGGCCAAACAAAAACCATCCATACCCAGCGGCACCCGTGACTTCTCGCCCATCGAGATGGTGAGAAGGAATTTTATTTTCGAAACGGTAAAAAAAGTTTTCCAGCGCTACGGTTATCTTCCCATCGAGACACCTGCAATGGAAAATATTGAAACACTCACCGGGAAATACGGAGAAGAAGGCGATCAGCTGCTTTTCAAGATCCTGAATTCACGCCAGCATGAAGCGAAAAATAAAGATGAGATCCGTAAAGAATTCGAACGTTCGCTCAACCAAAATGTAATATCATCGTTGCTTACTGAACGGGCCCTCCGTTACGACCTCACCGTTCCCTTTGCGCGGTATGTGGTCCAGCACCAGAATGAAATTACGTTTCCATTCAAGCGTTACCAGGTGCAGCCCGTGTGGCGCGGTGATCGTCCGCAAAAAGGCCGTTACCGCGAATTTTACCAGTGCGATGCCGATGTGATCGGGAGCGATTCGCTGTTGTGTGAGGCCGAGCTGGTGCAGATCATCGATGATGTATTCACACAGCTCAATGTTCCCGTTACCATCAAGATCAATAACCGCAAAATTTTAAGCGGCATTGCCGAGGTGATCGGTGAAAAAGACAAGATAGTTGACATCACGGTTGCCATCGACAAGCTCGATAAGATAGGCCTTGAAAAAGTGAATGAAGAATTGCTGGGCAAGGGTGTCACTTCATCTGCCATTCAAAAACTCCAGCCCATTTTTGAGTTGAAAGGAAGAACAGACGAGAAACTTTTGAAGCTTTCCCATTTCCTTGAAGGCTCCGCAATCGGCATGAAAGGCATAGAAGAAGTGAAACAGCTTTTCCATTTCATCGCAGCCGATCACTTGCAAACGGCCATTTACGAACTCGATATCACCCTCGCGCGCGGGCTCAATTACTACACGGGCGCGATCTTCGAAGTAAAATCCAACCTCGGCACCTTAAGCAGCAGCATTTGCGGTGGCGGACGTTACGATGACCTCACCGGCATTTTTGGGTTGCCGGGTATGTCGGGCGTAGGGATCTCGTTCGGCATCGATCGCATTTTCGATGTGATGAATGAATTGGATCTTTTTGAGAAAGTGATCGACCAGGCAAAAGAGACCACCAAACTTTTATTCGCGCATTTCGGGGAGAAGGAACGGGAATACTGTATCGCGCTGGCGGCCCGTGCGCGGGAGGCCGGCATCAATACTGAAATCTATCCCGATGTGAAAAAGATCGGCAAGCAATTCGATTACGCCAATAAAAAACAGATCCCTTTTGTAGTGGTCATTGGAAATGATGAAATGCAAAGCGGTGAACTCACGCTCAAGGACATGAGCAAGGGCGAGCAGGTGAAAATGAAAATTGAAGAAATAATTGAAAAACTCAAGGTTTAATCATCACTAAGACACTAAGATCACGCAGAAACACTTAGTGAAGCGTAGTGAACCAAGTGGCTTAGCGGTAATTTCTTATATGAGCACACACAAAATTTCCCCCGGCAAAATAAATTTCGAAACACTTTCCAATGTACTTGTACAGGGACAAAAGCTCGCGTTGTCGGATGATGCAAAGAAGCGCATCAACAAATGCCGCGAATATCTTGATAAAAAATTAGCAAAGAGCAAAGAGCCGATCTACGGGATCAATACCGGCTTTGGTGCTTTGTACAACCGCTCCATCTCTGAAAAGGACCTCGAGAAGTTACAGGAGAACCTGGTGGTCTCGCACGCTTGCGGGACGGGTGAAGAAGTTCCGCAGGAGATCGTAAAGATCATGCTGCTGCTGAAGATCCAGGCATTGAGTTACGGCAACAGCGGTGTGCAGCTTTCTACCGTGCAGCGCCTGATAGATCATTACAACAATGATATTCTTCCAGTGGTTTACCAGCAAGGATCATTGGGCGCATCGGGCGATCTGGCTCCCCTTGCCCACCTCAGCCTCCCGCTTATCGGGAAAGGAGAAGTGTATTTCGATGGCAAAAGAATGAATGCGCCTGCTGCGCTCAAAAAGATGAACTGGAAGCCGCTTGCCTTCCGTTCCAAGGAAGCGCTGGCCCTGCTCAACGGCACGCAATTCATGAGCGCTTACGGCTTCTGGTGCATAAGCGAAGCTTACCGCCTCGCCTCCCAGGCCGATCTTGTTGCCGCCATTTCTCTCGATGCATTTGACGGTCGCCCCGACCCTTTTCATGCACTCATTCAAAAGATACGTCCGCACAAAGGCCAGCATGATGTAGCGGAAAATTTCCGCGACATGCTCGAAGGAAGCCAGCTCATCAAAAGAAAAAAAGAACACGTGCAGGATCCCTATTCATTCCGCTGCATTCCCCAAGTGCATGGGGCCTCGCGCGATGCCATCGAGCATTGCGCCTTGGTGATCCTTACGGAAATAAATTCAGTGACCGATAACCCCACCATTTTCCCGGACGAAGATCTCGTGATCTCCGGTGGAAATTTTCATGGCCAGCCTCTCGCGCTCAGCCTCGATTTTCTTGCCATCGCCCTGGCAGAACTTGGAAATATTTCTGAACGCAGGACATATTTATTGGTCTCCGGGCAAAGGGGATTGCCTCCTTTTCTCGTAGCCAATGCCGGGTTGAATTCCGGTTTCATGATCCCGCAGTACACTGCGGCCTCCATCGTGAGCCAGAATAAACAATTGTGTACCCCCGCTTCAGTAGACTCAATCATTTCTTCCAACGGGCAGGAAGATCACGTAAGCATGGGCGCGAATGCAGCCACCAAATGTTTCCGGGTGGTAAAAAATCTCGAACAAATAATAGGGATCGAATTATTTACGGCAACGCAGGCGCTCGAATTCCGAAAACCGCTGCGCTCCTCTCGTTCTATCGAAAAGATCGTTGGCGCATACCGCAAGCATGTTCATTTTGTGAAAGAAGACAAAGTGATGTATCCCGAGATAGCAAAGAGTGTAGAGTTCCTCCGCATGCTTTCCTGAAAAAATCTAACATGACATTTTCCCGGAGTATCTTCCCCTTCCTCATCTTATTACTGGCGGGAAAAAATATTTTTGCCTGCGATTGCCCGGACGCGAAGCCGCTTACCAAAGAATTTATTCAGCAGAATTATCCCGTTGTTTTTTACGGCAAGGTGTTGAGCATGGGCGATCATGACGGAAAGTTTTTCGTAAGATTCAAGGTAATTGAACCTTACATCGGCAAACTCACGGAGGAGATGGAGATCGTTGACCCAAATTCCGATTGTTCGCCCGGGTTCGGGGAAGGACAGGATTGGCTCATCTATGCGCGTTATGTCGAGTACGGCAAGCCCGGGACCAACATTTGCACGCCCAGTCGCAAATTTTTTGAGAACGATAAAGACGATTTCAATATCACCGTGCGTAAAACAAGTTTTTCAGAGGACAAAAAATTTCTCGAAAAAGAATTCGGGGTCCAGCCGTTCTTTGTAATAGATAAAGAGCAGGAATTATTATCAAAACGCGAGCTGGTAAAGCCCAAAGGATACGGAATGGTGTGGATGGTCCTCATCGGCACTTTTGTTCTCGCTTTGTTTTATTACCTTTTCAATAAATTTTTCAAATAATATTCCTGGAGGCCAGCGACAAATTATTATCAGTATCGACCCGTCAGACCCGTTAAACCTGCGTTCCCTTATGACCCAAAAATTCAAATCCCATCCCTGGCACGGCATTCACATCGGTGACGATGCGCCCGCCACCGTTACAGCTTTCATAGAGATCGTGCCAACGGACACGGTAAAGTACGAGGTGGATAAAGCCAGCGGCTATCTCAAGATCGATCGCCCTCAAAAATATTCCAACATCACTCCTTCGCTTTACGGTTTCATCCCAAAAACATATTGTGGTGAAGCCATTGCGGATCTTGCCCGGAAAAGATCGGGAAAGCAGATCAGCAAGGGTGATGGCGATCCGCTCGACATCTGTGTTCTAACAGAACACACCATCACGCACGGTGATGTGATCATGCAGGTGATCCCCATCGGTGGATTCCGGATGATCGATAAGGGCGAAGCTGACGACAAGATCATTGCCGTGATGAAAGGCGACCAGGTGTACGAGCAGTGGAACGACATCTCGCAAATACCGGAAGCCATCGTTAAACGCATGCGCCATTATTTTCTCACTTATAAAAATATCCCGGGCGAAGAGGCACGGGTATGCGAGATCGCACAGGTATACGGGCGCGCAGAAGCGCAGGAAGTGATACGCTGTGCGATGGAAGATTACCTGGAATTGGTAAAATAGCTGTTGGTTGCTGAGTAAGAAGAAATAAAAGCCAATGCTTACATCTGCCGGGTAATAAGAGGAAGTACGCGAATGCCTGCATCCTACGAGAAATGAAAAAGCTATATGCGATACCCGGTCTTGGAGTGGATGAACGTCTCTTCAAAAATATCCTCATCCCCGGTTTTGAATTGATCCCCGTAAAATGGATCACACCGCTTAAAGGCGAGCGATTGGAGGATTATGCGGGGCGGCTTGCGCAGCAGATCGATAAGCATGAACCATTTTATTTGATCGGGGTTTCCTTTGGCGGCATGTGCGCGGTGGAGATCGCAAAAAAATATTTCCCCTTAAGAACGATCATCATTTCCAGCGCCAAAGGCCCGGCCGATCTTCCATGGTATTTCAAGGTATTTCGTTTCATTCCCATCCATCGCCTGGTAAGTGACAACACGGCCATCCGTCTCGCCCTTCGTTTCAGGGGAATGTTCGGGGTAAAGGATGGGGAACAAAAAAAGTTATTCGATGAAATGCTTCGCACGGCTCCTGCAAATTATTATGCACGCGCTATAAACTGTATTGTTCATTGGAGAAATAAAGAAGTGCCCGGGGACCTGTCGCATCTGCACGGCACTTGTGACCGCATTATTCCTTTGCGCTTCGTAAAAAATCCTACCACAATAAAAAACGGGAGTCATTTTATGGTGCTGAACAGCGCGGATGAGATCAACGCCAGCCTTGAAAAGATCCTCACATTATCAGTGCGGCCATAACCCCGGACCTTTCTTCCGCGATTTTTCAATGAAGGAGGGCGCATCCTACGGGACACGCTCTTGGATAAAAACCGGGGACAGGCCCTAAATAAAAAAGGGATCGAACCGATCCCTTTTATATTCTTATGCCTCTATACCTTTTACCGGCTGTAGTTAGGAGCTTCCCTCGTGATCATGATCCCGTGCGGGTGACTCTCCGTCATTCCTGCAGCGGTGATGCGGATGAATTTGGCTTTTTGCAATTCCTGGATATTTTTTGCCCCGCAGTAACCCATTCCCGCGCGCAGGCCACCCACCAACTGGTACACCACTTCGGCCAGGGTCCCTTTGTACGGTACACGACCCGAAATTCCTTCCGGGACAAGTTTCGCGATATCGTCCTCCACATCCTGGAAGTAACGGTCCTTGCTGCCCTGCTGCATGGCTTCGATGGAACCCATTCCGCGATACGCCTTGAATTTGCGGCCTTCAAAAATTATTGTTTCACCGGGTGACTCCTCCACACCGGCAAACAGCGAACCGGCCATGATGCAATTGGCGCCACCTGCCAGTGCTTTCACAATATCTCCTGTAAAACGAATTCCGCCATCGGCAATGAGCGGCACTCCCGTTTTCTTAAGCGCTTTGCTCACCATATACACCGCACTGAGTTGTGGGACACCCACACCTGCAATAATCCTTGTGGTACAAATGGATCCCGGGCCAATTCCCACCTTCACTCCATCGGCACCGGCTTTCACCAAAGCAAGAGCCGCTTCACCAGTGGCTACGTTGCCTACTACCACCTGCAGGTGGGGAAATTGTTTCTTTACTTTTTTGCATGTTTCCAGCACCCCGCGCGAATGCCCGTGCGCAGTATCAATGGTGATCACGTCAACACCGGCCTTCACCAAGGCCTCCACGCGCTCGAGCACATCGGCAGTAACACCCACGGCAGCACCCACTGCCAGGCGGCCGAGGGAATCTTTGTTAGAATAGGGCTTCACTTTTACTTTCACGATATCGCGGAAGGTGATCAGCCCGACCAGGCGATTCTGCTTATCTACAACAGGGAGTTTTTCAATTTTATGCTTGCGCAAAATTTCTTCGGCCTTATGAAGGTCGGTCCCCTCTTTAGCTGTAATGATATTTTCAAATGTCATCACCTCTTTGATCGGCCGCTTCATTCTTTTCTCGAAACGCAAGTCCCGGTTGGTCACTATACCAATAAGTTCTTTACCACCGTTCACTACAGGAATGCCCCCGATCTTATATTCACGCATCATGTTGAGCGCATCGGCAACAGTGGCATCTTCTTTAAGGGTAACGGGATCCAGGATCATACCGCTCTCGGAACGTTTTACTTTTTTAACATGATCGGCCTGTTGCTCAATGTTCATGTTCTTATGAATTATGCCGATGCCGCCTTCCTGCGCCATGGCAATGGCCATCCGGTATTCGGTCACGGTATCCATGGCGGCCGATGCAACGGGAGTATTGAGTTTTATTTCGCGGGTGAAGTGCGTGCTCACATCGGTTTCGCGTGGGAGCACTTCGGAGTAAGCGGGTACTAAAAGAACATCATCATAGGTGAGACCCTCACCGATGAGTTTTTCAGAATCAAGTGGCATAGCTGGCGAATTTTATGAATATAAAATTCGGACAAAAGTAAGGCTTTTTTCCTAAGAGCCGTAAAATAAATCTTGAGCATACATCCTGGCTAAACCATTGCTTGTTTAAATTAGTCATACTGAAAAACGCAGCATGAAAAGATACCTGCCTCTCATCCCGCTTTTTGTTTACATCATTACAGGCTCCGCCCAAACACTCAAGCCCAGCAT
>DATDFI010000288.1:0-14435 GCA_036522695.1 Bacteroidia bacterium
ATGAATCAGTGGAAAGTGGAACAAAGCTGTTGCCGGTCCCGGTGCTGTCCACCGAAATATTCATAAAAACAGTGCCGCTGTAAACCGCGTTGCCCTTGTTTTTAACCCATACATAATAGCTGTCGCTATCGTTGAAATTAACAGTGTCCTGTAGGCTGAATATCTGCCGCCCCGCACCAATGCCCAGCGTGGCTTGCGCGCCCGCCTGCATCATGCAGAGGGATAATGCCAGTAACAACAACAACTTTTTCATGACTTTCGCTATTGATCCAGTATAAAAGTAGGAAATCCGCAGCGCTGCACCGATTAATTTTGTACTTTTCTTACGCGTTCAAAAACCATAACTATGGATGTATTGCAACAGGTCATCGGCACCATGAACAAGGAAGACCAGCGAAGCTTCAAACTTTTCATCAATCGCATCCGCACGGCCGAAGCGCGAAAGGACGAGCAGCTCTTCGATCATATCCGCAACACGCATCCCGAATACGATGAGGACCTTATTCACCGTAAACTGTATGGAAAAACGGATAAGAATTCGCTGTATCGGCTCAAGAACCGCCTGCTCGAGGACATTTCAAAAAGCATTACGCTGCAGTATTACAACGATAACGAATACAACTCGGTGCTGTACTGCATCGCTCTTACGCGTTTATACACGCAAAAGGGGCTGAACAAAGTGGCTTTTTTTTACCTCGGCAAAGCCGAAAAGGCCGCAGCCTCGCATGAATTTTATGAATTGCTCGATCTTATCTACAGCGAGCGTATCCGCCTCTCGCACGAAACGCTTGAGATCAACCCCGAAGAATACATTTCAAAGCGAAAGGAGAACCGCGACAAACTCAATAAAGTGCAGGAGATCGATGACATTCTCGCAGCGCTTATTTACCGCATCAAAACCACGCAACTCTTCTCCGGCAAAAAGAATACCCGCATCCTCGATATCCTGCAGGAAACGGTCCGCGACTTTTCACATGATAAAGCCGTGAAAAAAAGCCCGGCACTCCGTTTTCGTATCTACCATGCGCTCTCTCGCATTTTGTTACAGCGCGAAGATTACAATTCCCTGGAAAAATACCTGTTGAAGACCTATAGTGAATTTTCGAAAGAGGGCCTGTTCAACCGCAATAATCATGATACCAAGCTTCAAATGCTCACCTATATTGTGAATTCGCTTTTTAAGAACGGGAAGCTGGACGCATCGCTGCAGTACGGTGAGAAACTTCACGAGGCGATGAGAGAGTACGACAAGCTGCTGCACGATAAATATTTATTTTTCTATTACAGCTCGCAGGTGATCAATTATTCGGTGAAGGACCTTGATAAAGCGATCAGCATCCTCAATGTGGCGAAGGACGATCCTGTGATCAGGAAGGTGCCGATGCACGTGGCTTTTATTTATCTCAATCTTTCGGTAACGTATTTCGACAAGGGCGATTTTAAAACATCGCTGCGTAACCTGGTGAAACTTACCATGGACGATAGTTTCAAAAAGCTGGATGATTCTTTCCGCCTTAAGGTGGCCATTGCCGAACTGATGATACGTTACGAATTGGGTGACGTGGATTACATTGAACATCGCACACGCCAGCTGATGAAAGAATTTATAGTGTTGCACCGCTCGAAAGAACACCAGCGTGATTTTGACATGGTTAAACTCATCGTAATGATGACCGGCAACAGCAACGTGGCGCGCGACAAAAAAATAAATGATGCAGCTGGTGATTTTGTACGGAAGAATGCCAGTACTTCTAATGACATTATTTCATACACCAATTGGCTCAGGTCAAAATGCCCAAGGCTGAAATAGGTATCGCGTTACTTTTTATTTTACTGCTGTGTTCGGCCTGGCGGGGGCTGTTGCTTTCACGCTGCCCGGTGTTTTGATATGGCTGATCATATTTTTTTTCAAACTTGCAGGCAAATTGTAAAAGCATCGATTTTACGTTATTTTTGAGGAAGAACATAAAAACCCACATCATGCTTTCTAAAAACATTGAAAAGGCCCTCAACCAACAAATAGAACTGGAAGCCGCTTCCTCGCAATACTACCTGGCCATGGCCTCCTGGGCCGAAACACAGGGCATGAATGGCATCGCAGCTTTTTTATTCCGTCATTCGGATGAAGAGCGCATGCACATGCTCAAGCTGTTGAAATATGTGAATGAAAGAGGAGGACATGCCATCGTTCCCGCCCTCAAACAACCCAACCACAAATTCAAGTCGGTGTTCGCCATATTTGAAGAGGTGCTCAGCCACGAGATCCACGTTTCCTCGGAGATAAATAAGCTGGTGGAGCATTGCTTAAAAGATCGCGACTACACCACGCATAATTTTTTGCAGTGGTATGTATCGGAGCAGATCGAAGAAGAGGCCCTTGCGCGCAGGGTGCTCGACAAACTCAGGCTCATTGGCGAGGATAAAGGAGGTATGTACCTTTTTGATCGCGACCTCGAGAACATGACCGGTGCAGATGTGAAAAAGGATATTGGACCCGGGAAGGCGTGAAAAAATTCCTTCGTGTTTTACTGATCCTGTTGGTTTTGCTCTCGGGCACTTTACTTGCTCTTACCAATCCTGCGCTATTCCCTTCGGGTAAGGGAGTTATTGTTGCTGCAGACAAGCAACGCTTGCAGGATGCCGTGAAATTCTTGTGTTCTACCCATACTTTTCGCAACAATGAAAACACCTCCTCGCTCGATACTGCCGCGGCATACATCGGACGCCAGCTTCGCGCAGCAGGGTATGAACCGGAAGAGGAGAAGTTCACTGCAGGAGGAAGGGAATACAAGAATATCATTTGTTCGTACGGCCCCGGTGATGCGGAACGGTTGATCGTAGGCGCACATTACGATGTGTGCGGTGCGCAGGCAGGCGCGGATGATAATGCGAGCGGGGTGGCGGGCCTGCTGGAGCTTGCACGACAGCTCAAAAAAAATTCACCGCAGCTCGATCATCGCATCGATATGGTTTTTTACACGCTCGAAGAACCGCCACACTTCCGCACACCCACCATGGGCAGCGCCATACACGCCAAATATCTTTACGATAATAACATCAAGGTTAAAGGAATGATCTGCCTCGAGATGATCGGCTATTACTCGGAGGAGAAGGGATCACAACATTACCCGCTTGGCCTGCTCAAATTATTTTATCCTTCAAGGGCAAATTATATTGCAGTGGTAGGAAAAATGGGACAGGGAAGGTTTTTACGAAAAGTTAAACGGAAAATGATTTCTTCCTGTGGCATAAACGTCCGTTCCATCAATGCCCCTACTTTTGTTCCGGGCATTGATTTTTCCGATCACCTCAATTACTGGCATTACGGTTACGATGCAGTGATGATCACGGATACTTCTTTTTACCGCAATGATAATTATCACCAGCCGGGGGATATTCCCTCAACGCTTGATTACGATAAAATGGCGGAAGTGGTGAAAGGGGTTTACAATGCGATCGTTGGGTTGTAAAAAGCAAAGACGCGGTTAACCGCGTCTTTGCCCCAAATAATCTTTAACGAATAACTCATTTCATATTATGATAAACGTGCTGCACGTCATCATCTTCTTCCAGTGATTCCACCAGTTTGATCAGCTCCTCCTGCGCGGCTTCGTCCTTCACTTCCACGTAATTATTCGGGATACGCTGCTTTTCGGCACTGATCACGTTCAGTCCTTTTTCCTCCAGCGCTTTGGCCATCGCACCAAAATTGTTGAAAGCAGTGTAGATGTAAATTTCATTCTCATCCACCGCCAGGTCTTCCAGCCCGCTGTCGATCAGCTCGAGTTCCAGTTCATCCACATCAAAATTTCCTTTCGCTACCTTGAAAACCCCTTTACGCTCGAACAAAAAATCGAGAGAACCGGTTTTTCCCAATGAACCGTTGCCGCGCGAAAAATGCATGCGTACATTGGCAACCGTGCGCGTTGGATTATCGGTGGCGGTCTCCACCACTATAGCCACTCCATGCGGACCATATCCTTCATACACCACTTCTTCAAAATTCTTTTCATCACGGGAGGAAGCGCGCTTTATGGCATTCTCCACGCGGTCCTTTGGCATGTTCACCCCTTTGGCATTTTGCATGGCCAGCCGCAGGCGTGGGTTGTTTTCAGGATTCGGTCCGCCCTGCTTTACGGCAATGGCAATTTCTTTTCCAATGCGCGTAAAAGCCTTGGCCATACGGTCGAAGCGCGCGAACATCTTGTGCTTTCTTTTCTCAAATATGCGTCCCATGGTAATCGATTTTTTAAGGATCAACCTTCGCAAAAGCTGCGGTTGACTAAGGGAACGTAAAATTAGCATTTTTCCGCAATGAGGAGGAGGAGCGGGGCAGGGCTGTTGTATGGTTGCCGCTATTCCCGCCACCGCGTCACGCTACAGGGTAGCATGTAAGGTGTCGGGGCTATTTCTCACCGCCTGCATTTCATGGGACCGGTCCCTGGGATGAAGCTAATCATCCTTTCCCCTCGGGGGAAGAGGAATAGGAACCGGGTGATTACTGCCGGCACCGGCTTTTTCGGATTCTTTATAAATGAAAAGCAGCATCTGCTTTATGGCAGCATTGCCCCGGATAAAATACAGGTCAAGGAAATCCTTGAAATTCTGGAACTCCACCGCCTCGTCAAGGTCGCTGGCGAACCAGGGAATGTATTTTTTGTAAACATCATTTTTTTTCGCGTGTTCGAATGTAAAAAAGCGCAGCAGCATATCGGGCTGGTTGTAGGCCATGCGTACCGAATATTCCTGCAGCAGTTTTCCAATGGAAGTATCGCCTGCGATTATGAGTTTGGTGAAAAGATAAATGCGGAGCGCAACAATGGAACCGCTGGGGGAAACCAGTGAATTGAATAAAGCAACATTCGACCCGGGATCGGAAAAGGAGAATTTCCCATTGTAAAGGTCAGTGATCTCTTTTGAGGAAATGGAATCAGCGATCACTGACTGTTTTTCTTTCTCTGTGAATTCTTCCCAGTATTTAACGGGGGGCTTCTTTTTGGGCTGCGGCTTTTGCTGCGCCACCACCGCGAAGGGAAAAAATAAAATAATGAGGAGAAGTATCCTTTTCACGAATACAAAATTAAGAAATAGACCTGCAAAAAAATTCCGCAAGCCAACGAATAGCTAACAACCGTAGGGGAATAACTTATTCCTCGTGAACGGCAGTATCCTCCCACAGTTCGATGTGGTTGCCTTCGGGATCCTGGCACCAGGCGAATTTTCCCATCCCGGGATATTCTTCAACGCCCTTTACTTCCACTCCGCCCGCACGCAGCTGTTCCGCCAGTTTTTCAATGTCATTCACCCGGTAATTCACCGTGAAGTATTTTTTCTCAGCGCGCGGCCTGTCCTTGCTTTTGTTAATACTCCAAACAGAGCAGCGCTTTTTGCCTTCTGCAATGTCGTTGTAGAAGTAAGAAATATAATACACGCTTCCATCGGGCGCGGCTTCAGTTTTTATGCCCAAATGTTTTTCATACCACTGCGCCAGCTCAGCCGGCTTTTCCGAGTAAATAAAAACTCCTCCTAAATGTGTGACCATGTTTTTTGATTTTGTTTATTATTTGTTGCTCTCCAGGTTTTTCATCATTATTTCGTACACTTTATTTTTCAGTCCATCCAGGTCATCCAGTGTCATGCCCTTCGTTTCAATGGGTTCGTTCCAAACGCAATGAATGGTGCCGGGAATAAGTTCGAGCTGGCTCTTTGGAGAATTCCTTTTACCGCTGTCGACCACCGTAAGCACCGCCATGGGCGTTTGTGTTTCTATCGCCAGCCTGAAAGCGCCATCTTTAAAAGGTAAAAGTTTTTGTTTGTTCATGTCGCGGTTACGGGTCCCTTCGGGGCAAAGAAAAACGGAAACATTTTCATCGAGGGAACTTTTCATCGCTTGTAAGCTGCGGCTGCGGTCGTTCTTGTCGCTGCGATCCACGGTAACGTAAACACGCGTCACCGCATAACCAATTACAGGAATTTTTTTCAATTCCGCTTTCGCGAGAAAACGAAAGGTATTTCGGCAGGCCCTCGCATAAACCGGTATATCGAGTTGGGACTGGTGATTGGCAACGAAAACATATGTTTTATTCGGGTCTATTTTTTCCCTTCCTTTTACTTTCAGTCTTACACAAGTACACGCCAGGCACACCAGCGACCACACTCGCGCCACCTTATGCGCAGCCCTCACACCGCCCCGCCCGGGAATGAGCACCACCGCCATGAATAAAGCGATGAAACACGGGATGGTGAGTATCGCCAGGAGCGTGAGCGAAACAGTGCCAAATAAAATCCGGAAAACACGCATGAAGCAAAGCTAAGAATTAGAGCCTGCTCCGTAACGGGAAAAATATTCCACGCTAATATTGTCCTGCTACAGATTGAAATGCTAGCATAATGCACTAACTTGCATGTCGTAAAAAAATAGCGATGAAAAAATTCATACCCCTCCTTTTTATTTTCTCTATTGCGAACGGCTTCGCTCAATCCCCGAATTTCAGGTGGGCGAAGAAAGGGACAGGATCGGATAATGACCAGGGCTATGCTGTTTGCAGTGATGGAGCAGGCAATACGTATATAACCGGATCATTCCAGAGCGCAAGTATTACGTTCGGGAGTTTCACGCTTAATAACGACACGACCGACCAAACGGACGACATGTTCGTGGTGAAATATGATACAGGCGGAACAGTTGTTTGGGCAAGGAGCGCGGGCAGTAACAGTTACGACCAGGGGCATGCCATTTCGTGTGATGGCTATGGCAATGTATACGTGGCCGGTGTTTTTTACGGCCCGGTCTTTACTGCCGGATCCTTTACATTGAATAATTACGGAAACAGCTCCAATGATATTTTCATTGTGAAATATGATTCATCAGGAAATGAAGTGTGGGCGCGGAACCTGAAAGGCACTTATTCGGATGATGTGAATGGGATCACAGCGGACTACCAGGGCTGTTATATCACTGGAAGTTTCCAGAGCCAATCGTTGGTGGTTGGCGCTGATTCACTGGTGAACGGCAACCCGCTTATCTCGACTGATTTTTATATCGCTCATTTTACCAATTCGGGAAACCCGGTGTGGGCGCGCAGTGCGGGTGGGAGTTCTTTTGATGCGGGTTACGGCATTTGCTCATCCAATTATTTAACGAGCGTTTGTGTGACAGGATATTTTTCAAGCGCATCCATCACTTTTGGAAATACCACGCTTAACAACACCAATTCAAACCAGGAGCTTTTTGTGGTGAAGTATGACTCGATGGGGAATGCTTTATGGGCGAAGAAGGCGGGCGGCCCGGGCGATGAGGCCGGTTACGGGGTTTGTTCCGACTGGAGCGGAGATGTTTACGTGAGTGGAAGTTTCACCTCCCCTACGCTCACTTTTCCCAACACTACGGCAAGCGGTCCCGGGGGATTGCTATTAAAATATTCCATCTCGGGAACTTTGCGATGGGGTATGCCATCTGACGTAAATGTGGTGAGCAGCATTGCTGCTGATTTTTTCAGTGGAGCCGTTTACACGACCGGGCAATTCTCCGGCAGTTGGGTCTCTTTTGGATCGGATACGCTTTACAATGCAAACAATAACGGCTCGAGTGATATTTTCATCGCAAAATATGATTCCGCTGGCGGTTGGGGCTGGGCCACAAAGGCCGGTGGAACCAGTTATGATATAGGTACAGGCATCGCTCTTACGCCAGCGGGTGAAGTCCTGATCACCGGGAGTTTCCAGGGCGCCAGTGCATCATTCGGGAGCCTGACGCTCAGCAATACTTCTCCCTCATCGGCTGATGCTTTTGCGGCAAAACTGGACAATTGTATTGAACCCGTGGCAAACATCTGTATGGTAACTGTTGACTCTCTTTCACAGAACAACATCATCATTTGGGACAAAACTTCTTTCCAGAATGTAGATAGCTTCATCGTTTACCGTGAGATCACCACGAATACATACAGGAGGATAGGAGCGGTGCCTTATGCCGCGTTAAGCGAACTTACGGACACTGTACGCATGCAGTATTTTCCAAATACCGGTGATCCCAATGCGGGAACGTACAGGTATAAACTGCAAACGCGTAATACCTGCGGGGAATATGGAGCTCTTAGCCCTTTTCATAATACCATTTTTATGACCAATAATAACGGTACGTTCACGTGGCCGCAGTTGTATACCATCGAGAACGGCCCCAATCCTGTAAATGCATATGTACTCATGCGCGATGATTACAATACAGGGAGCTGGCATGCCGTGAACAGTGTTTCGGGTACGCAGCAAAGCGTTACCGATCCTGCTTATTCATCCTGGTCATCAACCGCCAACTGGAGGATCCAAACACTGTGGAATATTTCCTGCACGCCTACCTTGCGCTATTCCAACAATGCCCAAACCTTTTACAGCTCTTCACATTCTAACCTGCTCCACACGCTTACATCCGTAAACGGTAACGATACAGGTCATCTCTTTTCCATCTCACCCAATCCTTCAAACGGCAAATTCACTGTGAGCCTTTCTGATGCAACGCTTGAAGTGGAACGGATGGAGGTGTATGACCTGTTCGGTAAGTGTGTTTTTAAGGGCAGGCCGGAAGGTACCATAAATGGAATATTGGATATTTCGGCACTGCCGGAAGGTGTTTATTTTTTGAAGATATATTCCTTAAAGGGTCAGACCGTAAAAAAGCTGGTGATCGCGAAGTGATCATTTCAGCGCTTTCCCCGGGCAGGGCCTGCGCTGGGCCTGACGAAGCGCTCAGGACAGGCTCTTTGCTTCCATCTTCAGGCGGTATTTTTCGAAGAGCTGGTGTACGATCCCATCGGAAAGGCCGATCTCGGGGACATAGATTTTTTCGATCTCCGCATTTTTCATTACAGATAAAAAAATGCGGGCAGCCGGCATGATCACGTCCGCACGGTCGGGGTTAAGCCCGAATTTTTTAATGCGGTCCTCGTAAGAGTAAGCATCAAGCAGTTCGTAAAGCCCGCGCAGCTTATTCACCGAAAGCGGTTTCCCCTCTTTCCTGCGCAGCATCTTGAAAATCTTATTGATGTTGCCTCCTGATCCTATCGCTACCAGGGGCTTATAACCCGCAGTTACCTCGCGCACCCATTTTTTAAAATAATTCCAGTATTCTTTTTCCACCTGCGCATGCAACATGCGTATGGTGCCGATGTTGAACGATTGCGAAGCCACCACTTTGCCTTTTGCAAAGAGCGTTATCTCCGTGCTTCCTCCACCCACATCAATATATAAATAGGCATTTTCCTTATCGAGGAACTCGGCAATATGGTTGGAATAAATGATGTCGGCTTCTGTTTTCCCGTCAATGATCTCCACTTTCAATCCCGCTTCTTTTCGTATGCGGTGAATGATATCCCAGCTGTTCTCGGCATCGCGCATGGCCGAAGTGGCGCAGGCACGGTAATCCACCGCATCGTAGGCATCGATGAGGTAGCGAAAAGCTTTCATGGTGGTGACCAGCTTGTCTTCTTTGCGGGGAGAGATTTTTCCTTTGATGAAGGAATCTTCACCTAAGCGGAGCGGGATGCGGATCAATTCCGCTTTTTTAAATACCGGCTCTCCATTACCTGTGATCACATTGCAGAACAACAGGCGCACCGCGTTAGATCCTATGTCAATTGCTGCGAATTTCAACGGCTTCTTTAGGAATTACCGGGGTTATATTTTTTTGCGTCCTGAAAAATTTATAGATCTCGTCCTGCGAGCGGTTTTTTGTTTTTGAATCCGACTGCCGGTAGCGGTTATCCTGCCGGGTGTTGATGATGCGCGCCTTGGTATTGTCGTTCAACTGCAGGTCGATCATGGTGCGGAGCTCTTTGCGGATGCTCTCATCGTAAACCGGCACCGCTACTTCCGAACGATGGTCGAGATTGCGCGCCATCCAGTCGGCCGAGGAAATAAAATATTTCTCATCTCCTCCATTGCAGAAAACGAATACGCGCGCATGTTCGAGGAACTTGTCAACGATGCTGATGGCTTCGATATTGTCGCTATAGCCGGCCAGCTCCGTTACCAGCGAGCAGGTCCCGCGAATGATCATCTTCACCTTCACTCCTGCGGAATTGGCTTCGTACAATTTCGCGATCATTTCTTCGTCCACCAGGTTATTCATCTTCAGGATCACATACGCTTCTTTCCCTGCAGCCGCATTTTCGATCTCGTTATTGATAAGCTTGGATAATTTCTTGCGCATGTTAAAAGGCGCCACCGCGAGGTGCTTGTAGTTGCCCGTCTTCAGGTTGTCCTCGTAAAAATTGAAAACACGCGCTATCTCTTCTGTAACACGCTTGTCGGCCGTGAGCAAACTCATGTCGCTGTAAACGCGTGCCGTCTCCTCATTAAAATTACCGGTACCGATGTGCGCATAATAGGTGCTCTTTCCGCCTTCTTTGCGCGAGATGAGAAAAAGCTTGGAATGCACTTTCAGGTTGGGCACCCCGAAGATCACCTTCACACCTTCCTCCTGTAATTTATTCGCCCAAAAAATGTTCGCTTCCTCGTCAAAGCGGGCCTGCAGCTCCACCACGGCCGTAACCGATTTTCCATTTTTCACTGCGTTCACCAGCGTATTCACAATGTTGGAATTTTTGGCTACACGGTATAGCGTGATCTTGATCGATTGAACTTTCGGATCGATAGAGGCCTCGCGCAGCATATCGATGATGTGGTGATACGATTGATAAGGATAAGTGAGCAACACATCTTTTTCTTTGATGATGCGAAAGGCGCTTTTGTGCACATCCAGCTCGCGGTGGTTGAGCGGGTGAGGAATGCGGTTGCGCAGTTCGGCTGTCCCTACATTGGGGAAATCAATGAAATCGCGGAAATTATGATAGCGCCCTCCCGAGATCAGGTTCTCTTCCTTTAAAACTTTTATGCGTTTGGTGAGGTAGCCGAGCGTTTCTTTAGGTATATCGTCATCATACGTCAACCGCACGGGAGTTCCGCGCTTGCGTTTTTTCAGGCTTCGCGAGATTTTTTCCACTATACTTTTGGAAACATCCTGGTCTATATCCAGCTCTGCATCACGCGTCATTTTGATGGCGTGCGCCTCGATCGAATCGTACTCGAAAATGGAGAAGATATCATCCAGGCAAAAGCGGATCACATCTTCCAGCAGGATGATGTGCTGTTTTTTCTCCTCGGTCTTGGGCAAAACAAGAAAACGCGAAAGCACATTGGTTGGAACTTCTATAAGTGCATATTTCGATTTTTTATTCTTGTCGTAACGCACCAGCTTTATCACGAGGTAGATCGCGTTATCCTTCAGATACGGGAACTTGGGGGTCGCATCCACCATCAAAGGCGCGATAGTGGGCAGTACATGGTCGTTAAAATATTCCTTAACGAATTTCCCGTGCTCGGGCGCAAGTTGCTTTTCGCTGATGAGGAAGATATTGTTCTTCTCCAGCTCTTCCAACAGGATACCGTAGATCTTATCGAATTTTTGTTGTTGCTGCACGATGATCTTCTGGATCTTGTCGAGCAGGGAAGCGGGATCTTCTCCCAGGGCATTCTTCGCTTTTTTCCCGATCTTCTCCATGCGTCTCAATGTAGCTACGCGCACCCTGAAAAATTCGTCACGGTTATTGGAATAGATGCCGAGAAAGCGCACGCGCTCGATCAGCGGCACAGAGGGATCATCCGCCTCCTGCAGCACGCGCTCGTTAAAGGAGAGCCAGCTTATCTCGCGATTTATGACGATGGTCTTATCCCGTGACATGGTGGAAATTCTTTCTAAAAATACGTAAAAAAGCGCAGCGGGATTAGCCGTTGCGCGCGCATTTTCCATGGAGGAGATCAGGAGGGCCGGTAGCTTATTTTTTACCGCCTTTAGCAGGAGATTTGGGTGCTTTTACCGCCTTTGCGGGCTCGGTCCTCTTCAATGCTTTGGAGAATTTTTTTGCAATGTCCTTCGAAGCAGCGCGGATCGCCTTTTGCACCTTGTCCGTTGTTTTGGTATGGCGCTGTGCCAGGTGTGCATCGATCAACTGGAAGAGGGAGCGCTCGAGTTCTTTTCGTTCTTGCTTTTTCATGGTAGGTGGATTGAAAAATAAAAATGAGAAGAAAAACTTCTTCACCTGCACCTGCCGAAAAATTTAATATGCGCTTAACAATTTATTTAAACAGTGCGCGTCAATCTTTCTTTTTCGGAAAATCGAAATAGCGAAGTGTTCCATCCTCAAGTCCTGCCCCTTTCCAGCTATCGAATGGAATATCAATACACAGCACACCTGTGGTGGGAACATTATCGATGGAAGCATTACAGATGCGGTTCACAAGGTTGGTGATGCCCGGGTTATGGCAAACAAAAAAAACCTTTTCATAGCGATCATCGATGCCGCGCACGATCTTCAGTAGTTGTTCGGCCGGGGCTTCGTACATCGCACGTTCTATTTTCAGCCTCGAGGAATTAAGATCCATCTCTCGCATCAGTATCATCGCTGTGCTAGCGGCACGAACCGCATCGCTGCTCATCACCAGGTCGGGAATATCTTTTCTTTCTTTCAGCCGGCCGCCCATGGCATGTGCATCGCGGTAGCCCCGCTCGTTCAGCGGGCGGTCCACATCGGCCAGTTCATCATTGGCCCAGTCGGATTTCGAGTGGCGGATAAGAAATAGGGTCTTCATCAAATGCGTACTTTAGCAAGGCAAAAATATTTTAAAATCGGTATCAATGATGCACCTTTGCGCACCACGTAAAAAATTATTTTCTTCTCTCCTTTTACTGGTGCTCCTGTTCATCGCATGCATTCCCGGTCAGCAAGATCCCGGCTCGCAAAATCTAAATGCCGGGCTACTTCCTTCTTTCCCCGGATGCGACCAGATTGTGAGCCATGCGGCCTACACGCTTTGTTACAGTGAAGCGGATGAGCAGGCACGTTGGGTCACGTATAGCCTCACCAAAGAGATGTGCAGTACCAATGCCGTTAAGCGCAAAGATAAATTCATGGCCGACCCCTCGGTAAAGACCGGCTCAGCCGAACCTTCCGATTATAAGAATTCGGGATACGATCGCGGGCATCTTTGTCCGGCTGGCGACATGAACTGGTCGGAGCAAACCATGGAAGAGAGTTTTTACATGAGCAACATGAGTCCACAGGTACATGAGTTCAATGCAGGGATATGGGAAAAATTGGAACAGCGTGTGCGCAAGTGGGCGGAACAGAAGGGAGAAATAATGGTAGTAGACGGAGGAGTGTTAACGCCCGGGCTAAAAAAGATCGGGGATAAAAATAAAGTATCGGTGCCCGACTACTTTTACAAGATCGTTTTTTCTGCTCAACCACAACTTTCGGCTGTTGCCTTTGTGATCGCCAACAGGAATTGGTCGGGGACGGGTAAAAGTTATCTTGATTTTTCGGTCACGGTTGATTCGGTGGAGAAAATGACCGGTATTGATTTTTTCCCCGCGCTCGATGATGCCATTGAAAATAAAATGGAAAGCACAAATGCATTGAGCAGCTGGAATCACTGAGCACAGCTGCTGCCACTGCTACTTCATCTTCTTCCCCCACAAACCCATCTCGGGCTTGCGGTGCTTGCGCTGGCGCTCGCGTTTATGGGGGTGGCCGTTGAGCGGGTCTTCTTCGCGGTTCCGGTCCTTCCTGCTCCTGAAATGGAAATTTATGTGGAAGTTGAATTTTTTCTCTTTCGGCTTTTTCCCCTCCGCTTTTTCTTTCCTGCGCTGTTTTCGTTTTTCTTTTCGCGTGAACGCATCGCCCTGCCGGTTGTTCTTCCTGCGCACATTTGAAGTGAATGCATCGCCTTGTTTGTCACCCCTTCTTTTCCTGCGGTTGCTCACAAAATAATCGCCTTGTTTGTTGTGGTGATGGCCGCTCCTGCGCGCAAAATAATCTCCTTCACGTCCCTTGCTCCTTCTCTTCGAGTGTCCTGCAAAAAAATCTCCTTGTTTGTTGTTCCGGGGCCTTTTCGTTTTGCCGGCAAAGGCATCTCCGTTTTTATTTTTCCTGCGCTTGTGCACCCGGCTTGCAAACGCATCGCGCGGCCTACCTCCGCGTGAGTGGTGGTGTACCGCAAAAGGATTTTTGATCACGCGCACCACCTTGCTGCTTACCTCGCGATCGAATGTGGGGCAGGAACTCCTGCGGCTGCAGGAGGCAAAAAGCAATAATAAAACACAGAGGATACGGGGAGTGTGGCGCATTTATTGAGGCGTAACATCTAAATATACGATACATTTGGCCAAACCCCTATGTGCTCCCGACTTACCGCTTTTTTTATTCTTCTTTTTTTTCTCCTGGACAAAAAGATGACCGCGCAAAACCTTGTTCCCAATGGAGATTTTGAAGGACAGAAAAACAAAATGACATCGAGGCCATGGACGCTCATCAATACCGTTGATTATTTCAAACTCAGCAACAGCTCCTCTGATAACTCTAAAAAGGACGACAAGAACCAGT
>DATDFI010000289.1:0-5813 GCA_036522695.1 Bacteroidia bacterium
ATTTAGAAAAATCATTCCTGTTCAAAATGAATTAATGGAACCACCGGCATCACTCTTGTCAATCCATCCTCCCCGAAGCAAATTTTCCCTCCTTCATCTTCTTTTTAAGCACCTTTGTCTTCTCAACATTTTTTAACCTTCTTGTTCATAATTCTCCTCTCATAAAAGCAGATTTTTGGTACCTTTGTTCTCCTCTAAAAAAATACAGGTATGCATACGGATAAATTCGTGAACCGTCATAACGGGCCACGTAAACAGGAAGTGGAAAAAATGCTGGCCAGGATCGGGGCCTCATCGGTGGATGAACTCATCGCTCAAACCATTCCCGATACCATTCGCCTTAAAAAACCCTTAAAGGTGGATGCCGCGGTAAGTGAATTCCGCTACCTGAAGGACCTTAAAAAGATCGCTTCAAAAAACAAAGTTTTCCGCTCTTATATCGGGCTGGGTTATTACGGGACCATTATTCCTCCTGTGGTGCAGCGCAATGTGCTCGAGAACCCGGGATGGTACACGGCTTATACGCCTTACCAGGCCGAGATAGCACAGGGCCGCCTCGAAGCATTGCTCAACTTTCAAACCATGGTGATGGACCTCACCGCCATGCCCATTGCCAACGCTTCGCTTCTCGATGAGGCCACTGCCGCAGCCGAAGCCATGACCATGCTGTTTGCCAATCGCACCCGCGAAGCGCAAAAAAGAGAAGCCAACATATTTTTTGTTGCCGATAACGTACTGCCCCAAACCCTCGCGCTCCTTCAAACGCGCTCTACCCCGCTCGGCATCCGATTGCAAACCGGCAACTGGAAAAACCTCCAGTTCAACGATAAAATATACGGTGCCCTGCTCCAGTATCCCGATATGGACGGGGCGGTGGAGGACCATTCCGATTTTGTAAAACGGGCCAAGGAGAATGGCACATCCATCGCAGTGGCCACCGACCTGCTCGCCCTTACTTTACTCACTCCTCCCGGTGAATGGGGTGCAGATGTGGTGTTCGGTAACTCGCAGCGCTTTGGTGTACCCATGGGTTATGGCGGACCCCACGCAGCATTCTTCGCCACAAAAGAAGATTTCAAACGCTTGCTTCCCGGCCGCATCATCGGGGTATCGGTGGATGCGCAGGGCAACCCCGCGCTCCGCATGGCGCTTCAAACACGCGAGCAGCATATACGCAGGGACAAGGCCACTTCCAACATCTGCACAGCGCAGGCATTGTTAGCCATTATGGCATCCATGTATGGCGTTTATCACGGACCGGAAGGATTAAAAGGCATTGCAGGAAAAGTCCATGGCTCCGCTGCAGCGCTCGCCAATGAATTAAAGCAACTCGGTTGCACAATAGTGAACGGGAATTATTTCGATACGATAAAAGTGGAATTGCCGGCCGGCATCAGCACTAAACAGGTGGAAGCTGTTGCGCTTAAGAACGAGATCAACTTCCGCTATATCAACGATAATTCGCTTTGCATCGCCCTGGATCAAACCGTTGAAGCCGAAGACCTGGATGATGTTGTTTCCGTTTTCGCAACTGTGCTGGGCAAGACCGCGAACAAAATTTCAGATGACTCCATCAACGATCAACGATCAACGATCAACAATTTATCTCGCCAGTCCACTTTCCTCACGCACCCTGTTTTCAATTCCTATCACAGCGAGAGTGAGATGATGCGTTACATCAAACGGCTCGAGAACAAAGACCTTTCGCTCACACACTCCATGATCTCGCTCGGCTCGTGCACCATGAAGCTCAATGCAGCTTCCGAGCTGTATCCCATCACCTGGCCCGAGTTCGCGAACATGCATCCTTTCGTTCCTGCCGACCAGGCCAAAGGGTATCACGTAATTTTCAAAGAGCTCGATAAAGATCTTTCCCGCATCACCGGTTTTGCGGCTATGAGCCTGCAGCCCAATTCAGGCGCCCAGGGTGAATATGCAGGACTTATGGTGATCCGCGCTTACCATCATTCACGCGGTGATCATCACCGCAATGTTGCGCTTATTCCTTCATCGGCACACGGCACCAATCCCGCCAGCGCTGCCATGGCCGGTATGAACATCGTGGTGGTGAAATGCGATGAGAACGGGAACATCGATGTAAAAGACCTGAAAGAAAAAGCAGAGCTCCACAAAAATGATCTTTCCTGCCTGATGGTCACCTATCCGTCCACGCATGGTGTATACGAGGAGAGTATCCGCAAGATCACGAAGATCATTCACGACAATGGCGGGCAGGTGTACATGGATGGCGCCAATATGAATGCGCAGGTGGGGCTCACCAGCCCGGGCAACATCGGTGCTGACGTTTGCCACCTCAACCTCCATAAGACTTTTGCGATCCCGCACGGTGGCGGTGGTCCGGGCATGGGCCCCATCGGTGTAGCGAAACACCTGGTTCCCTTCCTGCCCTCTCACCCGGTGGTAAAAACAGGTGGTGAGCAGGGGATCTCTGCGGTATCAGCAGCTCCTTTCGGCAGCGCACTCATTCTCCTGATCTCGTACGGCTACATTAAAATGCTGGGCGGGGAAGGTTGTACAGAAGCCACCAAAACCGCTATCCTTAATGCCAATTACATGAAGGAAGTGCTGAAAGAACACTATCCTATATTATATGTGGGAAAGAACGGTCGGGTAGCACACGAAATGATCCTGGATTGTAAAGAATTCAAACGCACAGCCGGTGTTGAAGTTGGGGATATTGCAAAGCGATTGATGGATTACGGCTTTCATGCCCCCACGGTAGCATTTCCGGTACACGATACACTGATGGTGGAACCCACCGAGAGCGAAAGCCTCGCTGAATTGGATCGTTTTTGCGAAGCGCTCATCGCCATTCGCACCGAGATACGCGAGATCGCTGACGGCAAAGCCGATGCACAGGACAACGTGCTGAAAAATGCTCCTCATACGGCAAAAGCAGCGATCAGCAGCAACTGGAACCACTCTTACCCGAGGGAAAAAGCCGTTTACCCGCTTTCCTGGGTGAAAGAAAATAAATTCTGGCCCAGCGTGGCGCGTGTGGATAATGCACATGGCGACCGCAACCTGGTTTGTTCTTGCCCTCCCATCGAAAGCTATGCGGAGGAACTGGCAGGCGCTCAATTGTAGAAATAATTTCCCTTTTATACCACCGATCCCGGGAGAGAACCACTCTTCCGGGATTTTATTTGGAATTATGTGACGAATGGTACTTGCGCTTGATGTGATATTCGGTATTTTTGCACCGTTAAATAAAACTAACCCCCTTAAAAAAAACGCACATGAAAAAATTTACGATGATGATTACGCTTGGAGTGGGAATGCTGCTGGGCGGGGCTGTAAAAGGCCAATCTTTTGTTGAGAATTTTGAAACATTTACAGGCGGCAACGGGCTCGATCTCCCTACCGGCTGGGATACCTCCAACGTTAGCCTTCCCTTGGGCGCTACCGGATGGTTCCATGGTGGAGCTGCTGTATTTCCCGCCTATTGGGATACTGCATACGCTGGCGCTAATTTTAATAACACCACGGGAACAGGCACCATCAGCGACTGGCTGGCTGCCCCGGTTCGCTGGATGCATAATGGCGACATGATCGAGTTCTATACCCGTACAGTGGACAGTGGCACCAACAATTACGCAGATCGCCTCCAGGTTTGGTTGAGCCTCCAGGGCAGCAACACGCAGTTCCCGCTTAACGAAAACACTACAGGCTCTTACACGGTGAAACTGTTGGATATCGATTCGACCTACAGTGTTAATTCGTACGCAGGAGGTTACCCTTATAACTGGAAAAAATACACGCTTACACTTTCAGGTCTTGCTACGAATGGCCAAAGCTGCCGTTTTGCTTTCCGCTATTACGTACAGAACGGTGGGCCCACCGGTGCAAATTCCAACTATATTGGTGTGGATAGCGTGGCTTACATCACTACCTTCAGTGGTATCAATGACCACAATGAAGCAGTGAACTTCGGTTTCTATCCTAACCCCACCAAAGGTTCGGTGCGCGTTTTTGTGGGTGAAAAGAACATCGAGGAAAGGACCGTAATGGTATGCGATATTCTCGGTAACACGGTATTCCAGAAAGTTTACAATTCCAATGAATTCGATCTTGACCTCGGCCAGCTCGATGCGGGCGTTTACTTCCTTAATATCAGGAACGATAAAGGAATGAGCAGCAAAAAACTCGTCATTGAGAAATAATCGGGCCCTTTTTTAATGCGAAAAACCTGTCCCAGTGGCAGGTTTTTTCGTTTAAAATGAAAAATACTTACAACCATACCGCTTCTGACTTCGTCTGATGGAAAGCATACCCTTAATTTTAACATTTTACACTTTTATTAGCTTTTGGAATATCCGTTTACTTTTATACTTTTGTCGTCCGAATAAACTAAAAACAAGAAAAAGATGAAAAAACTTTACACCCTGTTCGTTGGAGTGTTGGTAGCAGCCGGAGCTATGGCACAATCTGCACCCAACATGACCCTGCCGAACCGCATGAAGATGAAGCAGCCTGTTTCTATTCCGCATGCTCACCACAGCGCGTTGGCAACTAACCAATTCGTGATCGATTATGATTCGGCTGATGCCACCAATCCCATCACCGGAACTTATGCAAGGTACATTTGGGATTTCAACTACCACTACACCACTGCCGACAGCAGCCTCCAGTTCTTTGATGTTGCATTCGACAGCTTGTATGATGCATACAACCAGGTTGGTTATTCCCGTGCTTCTGTTTCAACTATCCGTTGCGACAGTATTTACATGATCATGGGCCAGGAGAACAACTCCGGTATTGATGATACCCTCATCACCAAACTGATCAACGTGAATGCAAACGGTTACCCCGGCAGTACTGTAATGTGGAGCGATACAACCATCATTTCCTCCAGCTCTCCTTTCGGTACAAGCTGGTTGCAGCCCGTGATCTTGTCTATTCCCTGCGGATACACCGTTTCCAACAACGACCGCTTCGCTTTACGTGTTGAATACCACGGAAACAAGCAAGACACTTGCGGATGGCTTGCAGGCTTCAGCAACAACGGACAGTGCGCCAGCGCCTCTGTTTCTGCTGCTCAAACCCAGTACAGCCCCTGGAAGATCAATGCCAACACCACTTATGTAGGCAATACTTTCACACTCTGGACAGAATATGCTTCTTATGGAATTCTTCCTACCAGCGGTGGAGCTAACATCTATTACGATTGCAACGGTAACCAGAACTACGACCAGGGAACTGACGGTGAAACTTACCTCCAGAACATTACTGTTTCTGTGATGGTGACCACCGACCCTCTCGCAGTTGCCGAGAATACCGAACTTGGAGTGAAGCTGTTCCAGAACAAGCCGAACCCCTTCAACGGAAACACCATTGTACAGTATGAGCTCACCAACAACTCAGCTGTTACCATGGAAGTTTACGACATTGCAGGTAAAAAACTGATGAGCTTTGACGAAGGCAAACAATCAGCAGGTAAACACGACATCAATGTTGACGGTTCTTCATTGAAACCCGGTGTTTACTTCTACACGCTGATCGTTAACGGCAGCAGGCTCACCAACAAAATGACCGTTGTAAAATAACACAACCCTCATTACGTTATAGGAACCACCCTTCCACACCGGAAGGGTGGTTTTCTTTTTGTTACCTTTGAAAAAACCTTTTTTGATTTTATGAGAACATTGCTTACCACCCTTACCATTTTGGGATTTTCCGCCTTTGCGTATTCTCAATCGGGCAATACCTTATTGAATGTTTCTCAGCATACAAACCCGGTAAGCTCCGCATTTCATCCCGCTCCTTCCCCTCAATCGGTGAACAGTTTTTAT
>DATDFI010000290.1:0-2802 GCA_036522695.1 Bacteroidia bacterium
ATAGAGCGAAAATACCAAAGTGTTTTTCCGCTTTTTGATTTCCCCTGTATACTTCAAGGGTGTAGCTCATGGCCTGGAAGGTATGGAACGAAAGACCTATGGGAAGCAGTATGTTGAGATAAGGTAAGGGCGTTGAATGATGGAAAAGGCCGAATAATAAGGCGAGATTATGATTTAAGAAATTGTAATATTTAAAGAAAGACAGAAAGCCGATATTACTGATGAGGCTAAAAATGAGGAAGAGCTTTTTTCGGCCGCTGGATGAACGCTCTATAAGTATTCCCGCGAAGTAGTCGACTATGATCGTAAAAAGAAGGATGAGGATATAGGCTGGAATGAATACCATGTAGAAATATGCACTTGCAGCAAGCAGTACGGCCCAGCGCGCCCGGTGGGGGCTTGCGAAATATAAAATAACAACAAGCGGAAAAAAAACCAGGTAATGAAAGGAATTGAAGAGCATCCGGGAGTTATAAAAACAAAAATATCTTTTTAATCGGATTGCCGGTATTATAAAACTGCCCAAAAGCAGTGTAGGAGATGGATTTACACGTAAATTTGTGACCCAATCGTAACATGTAGAAACGCTTAAACTGCTATGAATACCCATATAAAGATCGGTAATAAAAAAATAGGTCCAGGGGAGCGGCCCTATATCATTGCGGAAATGGCGTGTGCCCATGACGGAGATATTCAAAAAGCGACAAAGCTGGTGGATGCAGCCGTGGACGCGGGAGCCGATGCGATACAGTTGCAGTTTTTTGAACTGGATGAAACACTTACGCCTTCCCACGAAGCCTATTCCGTGGTGAAGGGTATTGTTTTTTCACCCCAGCAGTGGAGCGAGATATTCAATTACTCCCGCTCAAAAGGCATCGATGTGTTTGTTTGTACGTATGATGTACCCAGCGTAAAATTGGCGGTAAAGCTGGGTGCTGACGGGATAAAACTTAATTCCTCCGATCTCAGTAACCCGGAGGTGGTGATCGAAGTGGCGACTTCGGGAATAGCATTTACCCTTGGAACGGGGGCTTCTACACTTGATGAAATAAAAAAAGGACTGGAGTTGGCCATGAACCACGGTGCGCTCAATGTGGTGCTGATGCATGGCGTTCAGAATTTCCCCACTAAACGTACAGACCTCAATATCCTAAGAATAAAATGGCTGCAGGAAAATTTTCCCATTCCTGTTGGCTACCACGATCACACCGATGCCGATGATCCTTTTGCAAAGATCGTGGACCTGGTCGCGGTGGGAATGGGAGCGAATGTGATCGAAAAGCACATTACTCTTGACCGCAAAGAAAAGGGCCTCGATTACCAGGCGGCACTGGAACCGGAGGAATTTCGCGCATTCGTGGAGAACATCCGCCAGGCTCACATTGCGTTGGGCAAAAAAGAATTGGATGTTTTTTCTGAAAGTGACCTGCGCTATCGTAAATTTCAGAAAAAAAGTATCGTGGCCGGCCGGATGATAAGATCCGGGGAGATCATCAGCAGGGATATGGTGAAATTCATTCGTAATACCGAGCCGGGAATACCCCCCTCTGAATTCAAAGGCCTTGTGGGAAAACAGGCGCTTTGTGATATTCCGCTATTTCAAAACATCACGTTTGATATGGTCAAATGATATGGGCAACGATCACACGGGTTTTTCTAAAGAAATAAGGATCGGTGAGCACCGGGTGGGTCCGGGACGTCCGACCTTTATCATTGCCGAAGCAGGCGTGAACCACGGAGGAGACATCAGAAAGGCATTCGAGCTTATCGATATTGCCGCAGATGCCGGGGCCAATGCTGTAAAATTCCAGGCATTTCGTACCGAACATGTGATCTTAAAAAGTGTTGAAAAGGCTCCCTACCAAAAGCAAACTACCGATAAAAGTGAATCGCAATTTGAAATGATCCGGAAGCTGGAGCTGAAAAAAGAACAATACGTTGAACTTAAGGCATATTGTGCCAGGAAAAAGATATTTTTCCTCATTACCCCTTTTGACGAACCGAGCCTCCGGGAACTGGAAGAAGTTGGAGTAGAAGCATACAAGATATCCTCTACCGATACCACCAATCTCCCATTCCTGAAAAAGGTCGCTCAAACTCGTAAGCCTCTTTTGCTTTCTACCGGGATGTGTTATTTGAACGAAGTGGAAGCGGCTTTGCAGGAAATAAAGCCATGGAACCGGGATGTGATCCTGCTGCAGTGTACTGCCAATTATCCGATCCTGGATGAGGAAGCTCATCTCAATGTGATCACAACCTTCAAGGAACGGTTTGATGTGTTGGTTGGTTATTCTGATCATTCGGTGGGGATCGGAGCTTCTCTTTATGCGGTACCTATGGGGGCCGTTGTGCTGGAAAAGCATTTTACCATTGATAAAAACCTTCCCGGGCCCGATCATCGCGCTTCTCTTTCTCCTTCCGAACTGAAAGATTTTGTGAAACAGGTCCGTCATATCGAGGTGTATCTCGGGTCACCGGAAAAAAAACCGGTCCCCTCCGAGGTCCATACCCGCAATTCGTTGCAAAAATGCCTGGTGGCGGCACGCCCCATTAAAAAAGGCCAGATCATAGCGGATGCCGACCTCGTAGCCAAACGCACCGGGGGCAAGGGCATATCCCCGCTCAAATACCGTGATGTTACCGGGACCGTTGCGATACGCGACTTTGCCGTGAATGATATTATTGAATTATCTAAGTAAAACAACGACATGAAAGAAAAGATCATCCTGATAGGGGACGGTGGACATGCTCGTGTGGTGGCAGATATCCTGGAAGAGATAGGCTCATTCGAGATCATCGGGG
>DATDFI010000291.1:0-9852 GCA_036522695.1 Bacteroidia bacterium
CCCAGCCCGCATAATCCACGCCCGCCATCGCCTGCTTCCAGCACAACCCATACGAATAAAAACCTATATTATCATTCGGGAATTCGGCATGTACTACCCGGTTCACCTCCATAAAGGGAGCAGCCGAAAAACGGGGGGTCACATTATACTCCCAGAAATAATCACTGTACTTCACCAGCGAAAAATCATGATAAGTACCGGTCAACGGAAAAGTAACGTTAACCCCCGCACGAACCAGCCAGGTATTATTTTGCACCAGGGGAATGTTTTGTGAAAACGAAATGAACGGAAGCATCAGCTGGCTTATAGCCAGCAGGTTCCGTACTTGTTTTACAATGACCCTAATCATACAAGCAATTTACAAAAATTTACCAACACATTCCCGGCACGCGGGTATAATTCCTAACTTTGCCCAACCGAAATTACGTTTCCTCAAATGTCCAATTCAACCAAATATATTTTCGTTACCGGGGGTGTAACCTCTTCACTGGGAAAAGGCATCATTTCCGCCTCGTTGGCCAAGCTTTTGCAGGCACGCGGCTACACCGTTTCCATTCAAAAACTCGATCCTTATATAAATGTGGATCCCGGAACGCTCAATCCTTACGAGCACGGGGAATGTTTTGTGACGGATGATGGGGCGGAGACCGACCTTGATCTTGGACATTATGAACGTTTTTTGGGGACGCCTACTTCGCAAGCCAACAACGTTACTTCCGGTCGCATTTACCAGTCTGTCATTGAAAAGGAAAGACGCGGTGATTACCTCGGCAAGACGGTGCAGGTGATCCCGCACATTACGGATGAGATCAAGAACCGCATTCGTTTGCTCGGCAAGACCGGCAATTATCAATTTGTAATCACTGAAATTGGCGGAACCGTTGGTGATATTGAGTCGCTTCCTTTCGTGGAGGCCGTGCGCCAGTTGAAATGGGAACTTGGGAAAAATGCCCTGGTGGTTCACCTTACACTGCTTCCCTATCTTGCTACAACGGGCGAGCTCAAAACAAAACCTACCCAGCATTCTGTAAAAACCTTACTCGAATACGGTGTTCAGCCCGATGTGCTGGTATGCCGTGCCGAGCATCACATCAGCCGTGAGCTGAAAAATAAGATCGCGCTTTTCTGTAACGTGGATGCCAATGCCGTGATAGAAGCACGCGATGCAAGCACTATTTATGAAGTGCCGCTGCTCATGGAAAAAGAAAAACTCGACCAGGTGGTTCTTACCAAATTGGGGTTACCCGTTCCGGAAAACATCGACCTGGAGAACTGGAAAGAATTTTTATTCAAACTCAAAAACCCGAGATCCGAAGTGAAGATCGGTCTTGTTGGAAAATATATTGAGCTGAAAGATTCTTATAAATCCATTGCTGAGGCTTTTATCCACGCAGGTGTGTCCAACGAAGTAAAAGTAAAGATAGAGTGGATACATTCGGAAAGCATTACGGAGGAGAACGTAGCTGAAAAATTAGGGGGCCTCAAAGGGATTTTAGTAGCGCCCGGCTTCGGCCAGCGCGGCATCGAAGGCAAGATCACGGCCATTCGTTTTGCGCGTGAGAATCACGTTCCGTTTTTCGGCATCTGTTTGGGCATGCAATGTGCGGTGATCGAATTCGCGCGTAACGTACTCGGCTTTAAAGATGCCAACTCGACTGAAATGAATCCCGGCACTACCAACCCGGTGATCGCATTGCTCGAGACACAAAAGAAGGTGACGCACAAAGGCGGTACCATGCGCCTGGGCGCTTATCCCTGCGAAGTGAAGAACGGCACCAAGACGTTCGAGGTGTACCGCAAAAAAGATATTTCCGAGCGTCATCGCCACCGTTACGAATTCAACAACGAGTACCTGCCCGATTTTGAAAAGGCCGGCATGATCGCCACCGGTACCAATCCCGAAAGTGGCCTGGTTGAAATTGTTGAACTCACCGATCATCCCTGGTTCATTGGTGTACAGTTCCACCCCGAGTACCGCAGCACGGTGATCAATCCTCACCCGCTCTTCGTGGGTTTTGTGCGTGCCGCCATCCAGGTGAGCACGCTCAAGACGAAGGTGTGAAGCAAGTAAAAGTTAAGGGTCATTCGTTAACCGGACACCTCCCTGGCCTCCCGGAAAATCTTCAGCATTTGCAATATTTCCATGGAATGGTCGTCCAATTTTTACGGGGCCTGAAGGATACGACCCCGGATAACTTTTAACGAATTACGAGTAACTTTTCTCTTATCTTTGCCCACTCAATTTTAAAGCCTTGGATCGCAATACCATCACCGGAATATTACTCATAGCCGCCATCATGCTCGGCTACCTGTACCTCACCGCTCCTTCCGAGAATGACCTTAAAAAACAAAAACGCTACAACGATTCCATTGCCAACGTTTCTAAGGAGCAGGAAAAAAAATACAACGAGTCGCTCAAAAAGGATTCCGTTAAAAACGTAGTGGTAAATCCAACCGACACTTCGGCATCGGTTCGCGACTCCATCAAAAATGCAGGCATAAAGAACAAGTACGGTGTATTTGCAACTGCGCTCAACGGAACAGATGGTGAACTGTTCATCGAGAATGAATTCATCAAAGCCACCGTGAATAAAAAAGGCGGGCGCATCAGCAAGGTCCAGCTCAAAAATTACAAGCGTTACGACTCTACCAGCCTCATTTTATTCGATAAGGATTCTTCTTCCTTCGGCCTCGATCTCGAAACGCCCGAGGATGTGTTCAACACCCAGGAATTTTATTTTGATCCGCAGGGTGCATCTGTAAATGTGACCGGTGACAAAAAAGGAACACTCAGCATGCGTCTCAACGCTGGCGAAGGAAAATACATTGAGTACGAGTATTCACTGGCGGGCAACAGCTACATGCTGCACTGCAAAGTGAATATCGTGGGCATGCAAAGTGTTTTCCCAAAACGAATTTCAGCCCTCAACCTTCACTGGAGCATGCAGGCGCCCAGCCAGGAAAAAGATGCCAAGAACCAGCGCATGGCTTCAACCGCCTACTACAAGTATCTTGACGAATCCCCCGATTATATTTCCGAATCCAAGAACGACACTAAAACGCTGGATGCCCGCACCAAGTGGGTGGCCTTCAAACAACAGTTCTTCGATGCGGTGATCATTGCCGATAATTATTTTGACAAGACCGGTGCGAATCTTACTTCGGTGAACGGTACTGATTCTTCCAGATACATCAAATCGTTCGCTACCAACCTGGGTATTCCCATCGACCACAAGGACAGGGAATCTTTCGGCCTGCAATTTTATTTTGGTCCCAATGAATTTCGCACCCTTAAATCATTCGATCTCGAGCTGGAAAAACTGGTGCCGCTCGGCTGGGGAATTTTCGGATGGCTCAATCGTTTCCTGGTCATCCCCATCTTCCGTTTCCTGAGCAGCTTCAACCTGAACTACGGCATCATCATCCTCATCCTTACCATCATCTTTAAAATATTATTGTTCCCCATCGCTTATCGCACGTACATGTCGTCAGCCAAAATGCGCGTGCTCAAGCCCGAGATCGATGAGATCAACAAAAAATACGAGGGCAAGGACCCGATGGAGAAACAGCAGGCCACGATGGGACTTTACCGCAAAGCGGGTGTGAATCCCCTGGCCGGCTGCATTCCTGTTTTGCTCCAGATGCCCATCCTTATCGCGCTGCTGCGTTTTTTCCCTTCGTCAATTGAATTACGCCAGCAGGGATTCTGGTGGGTAAAAGACCTTTCCACTTATGATTCGATCTGGAATTTCGGGTTTGATGTTCCGTTCTATGGCGACCACATGAGCCTGTGGGCACTGCTCATGACAGCATCAACCGTGTTGTACACCTGGAGCAACAGCCAGATCATGGGCAGCCAGCAGCAATTGCCCGGCATGAAATTCATGATGTATGCCATGCCTATTTTGTTCCTCGGATTTTTGAACCGCTACTCATCAGGCCTCAGCTATTATTATTTCCTGGCGAATATGATCACCTTTGCACAAACCACGTTGATGCGCAGGTTCATTGATGAGGATGCGCTGCATAAGAAGATACAAGAGAACAAAAAGAAACCTGTAAAAAAATCCCGCTTCCAGGAAAGATTGGAGCAGATGCAGAAGGAGCGGATGAAGCAGGTGCAGAAGAAGAAGTAGGCATAGCGGTACAGGATAGTCGAAGCAAAAATTAAATAAAGTGATGATGTAGAGCCGCCCTGGTAATTACCGGGGCGTTTTTTTGTGCGAAACACGCAAATGTCAAAACAAAAAAGCCGGACATCATACCCGGCTTTCACATTTAAAATCCTTTCTTTTTTAGATAGCGTTCGCCCCCAGCAACAAAACCGGGTTCTCCAGCAGCTGGCGGAACGTTTGCAAAAATGCAGCTCCTGTAGCTCCATCTACCACGCGGTGATCGCAACTCAAGGTAACTTTCATTACATAGCCGGCCACGATCTGCCCATCCTTTACCACCGGCTTTTGACTTATGCCACCTACCGCCATGATACAGGAATCGGGAGGATTGATGATGGCCGTGAATTCATCGATACCGAACATGCCGAGATTGGAAATGGTGAAGGTGTTGCCTTCCCAATCGGAGGGTTGTAATTTTTTCTCTTTGGCTTTTTTGGCGAACTCTTTTACCTCACCGTTTATCTGTGTCAGCGTTTTTCCATCTGCAAAGCGAACAACAGGGACCAACAAACCTTCCTCAACGGCAACGGCCACTCCAATATGAATATGATTGTTATAGCGTATTTTATCTCCGAGCCAGGATGAGTTCACTTTGGGATGCTGGCGCAATGCACCGGCAGCAGCTTTGATCACAAGGTCATTGAAAGAGACCTTTACACCCATTGCTCCGTTTATCACCTCGCGCGCATCCACCGCTGCATCCATATCCACTTCCATGGTAAGGTAAAAATGCGGGGCCGAGAATTTACTTTCAGCCAAACGCTTCGCGATGGTTTTGCGCATCATCGAAACATCTTCCTCTGTAAAGCTTTCAGTTCCCACGAATGTGTTGGATTGGCCACTGTGCAGGAACATTTCGATATCGCGTTTCACAACGCGGTTTCCGTCACCGGAGCCTTTCAGCTTATTGATGATGATGCCTTTTTCCTTAGCGAGTTTTTTGGCGAGAGGTGAAGCTTTTACTTTTCCGGTCTCTGTTGAATGGGAAACGGTTTGCTGTTTACTGTTTGATGTTTGTTGCTGCGCAACGACTTCCTTCTTCGGCTCTTCTTTCTTTTCTTCTTTTTTGGGAACTTCCTTTTTAGGTTCTTCCTTTTTCTCCTCGGCCTTCCCGTTTGCCGGAGCCTTTTTCTTTTCTTCCGCCAGGATGCTGTTCACATCCTCTCCTTCTTTACCGATGATGGCGATGATCGCATCAACAGGCGCTGCTTTTTTATCCGGCACCCCGATGTACAATATCGTGCCATCGTAAAAAGATTCGAATTCCATCGTAGCCTTGTCGCTGTCGATCTCGGCCAGTATATCGCCCGATTTCACTTTGTCCCCAACCTTCTTGAGCCATTTGGAAATAACACCCTCTGTCATGGTGTCGCTCAACTTGGGCATTCTTACGATCTCAGCCATAATCTGATTTAGGAATTTTGGATTTACGATTTAGGAATTAAAAAACGGGATAACATTTATTGGAATTTCAGAATACCGGGAGGAACGAATCCCAAATCCCAATTCCTGCATCCTTAATCTGTTATATAGGGATAATCCTGCTGCATGTAAACATCCTTGTACAATTCAGATGCATCCGGGAAAGGCGATTCATCCGCGAACTTCACCGATTCTTCCACCAGCGCTTTGATCTTCGCTTCCATTGCTTCCACACCTTTATCATCCATCCATTTATTTTTCTTCAGGGTGTTGAGTACCTGTTCAACCGGGTCATGCTTGGTGCGATACTCTTCCACTTCTTCTTTCGAACGATAAGTACCCGGGTCGCTCATGGAATGACCGCGGTAACGGTACGTTTTTAATTCGAGCAAAGTAGGGCCATCACCTTTACGTGCGCGCTTTGCAGCTTCCTCCACCGCTTCGTGCACCGCCTCACAACTCATCCCGTTCACCTGCACCGAAGGCATATCATACGATGAACCCAGTTTATAAAGATCATGCACATTGGAGGTGCGTTCCACAGAGGTCCCCATTGCATAATTATTATTCTCAATGCAAAACAACACCGGGAGTTTCCAGGTCATGGCCATGTTGAATGCTTCGTGCAAAGCACCCTGCCGCACAGCTCCATCGCCCATCAAACATACGGTGATGCGATCGTTGCCATTGTATTTATCCGCGAAAGCGAGGCCCGCCCCAAGTGGAATTTGCCCGCCCACAATGCCATGCCCTCCAAAAAAATTATGCTCCTTGCTGAACATGTGCATAGAGCCTCCTTTTCCTTTGGAACAACCCGTTGCCTTGGCAAAAAGCTCGGCCATTACATATTTGGGATGCATACCGCGCACAATGGGATGTGCGTGGTCGCGGTAAGCGGTGATCACACGGTCCTCCTTGCGGATGGCCGTTTCGGCACCTGCCGCCACCGCTTCCTGTCCTATATATAAATGGCAAAAACCACGGATCTTTTGCTGGATATACAATTGGCCGCAGCGCTCCTCGAACCTGCGCATGAGCAGCATCTGCTCATACCACCACAGGTATGTTTCTTTGCTGAATTTCATTTTACCTGAATCGTTCCCTTTCTTTGATTTGGCGGCTACCTTTTCCATAATGGCCGGTTTAGACCAACAAAAATAGAAATTAATTTGAGTTAGAGGAAGATGCCTTAGAGCAAGCGGGAAGTGAACGCCAAAGGCAGGAGGGTATCCATACTTTCGAAGAGGAAAACCTTGCCTTCTTCAGAAGCGAGAATGATGCGGATATTTTTTTTGAAACGGCTTTCGTACTCCATCAAAACCTGCCTGCAGGCACCGCAGGGAGTAACGGGCTCTTTCAGGGGGCCTTTAGCCGAACGGCAGGTGATGGCAATGGCTTTGAACGCCACTCCCGGAAATTGAGAAGAGGCTGCAAATGCTGCCACACGTTCGGCACAAAGTCCGGAAGGATAAGCCGCATTTTCCTGGTTATTTCCTGTTACCACTTTCCCATTATCGAGTAAAACAGCAGCCCCGACAGAAAAATGCGAATAGGGAGAATAGGCTGAAGCAGCTGCCTCCCTCGCCTTCTCCAGTAAACGGAGGTCACCGGCAGGCAAATGGGAAGGTTCATCGTAAATGAACAATTCGCTTTTTAATTCCACCCTTTTCATAAGGACAAAGATAGGGTTTTAAAAAGCGAAGACCTCTTACTGCCGGGGATGATCAAAAGAATAAAGTTAAACGGGGTCCTTGCTTTTATCTTCGAACATGCTTTTCATGCGCCTGCGCGAAATTTTCAGCGAGAACGCAACCAGTCCCGGGGAAAACCTGCACAATGCAGCGTAAAGTTTTCCTATAGGCGAAAGCACAGCCTTCTTCCTTCGATTTTTTATAAGCCTGACAATGGAATTTGCCACTTGCTCACGGCTTTGCTGCATCCATGCAGGGCGGTGCGCCACGGGCTTATCGCGGCCCGAAGCATCCAGGACACTTTTGTTCTCCTCGTTCTCGGTAAAGCCGGGATAAACCACTCCAATGTGAATTCCTGTTCCATCCAGTTCCGTCCTTAGCGATTGAGCCACTGCTGTGATGGCCATTTTCGATGCGCAATAAGGAACATTTTCGGGGATGCCGTGAAAACCGGCCACGCTGGAAATGAACACCAGTGAGCCTTTGCTTCTTTCCAGGTGAGGAACAGCGTACTTGGCAGGGAAAACACTTCCGAAAAGATTGGCATCGAAAACTTTCTTAAACACAGCAGGATCGATATCGGCCAGCTTAGCATTTGACACCAATGCGGCATTCGTGATAAGTACATCCAGCCTTCCGAAACGTGCCACGGTATCCTCCACCATTTTGCGTGACCCAACAGGATCGGTAACATCGCAGGCAATTGCCATCGTGCGCTCCCTGTTACCCAGCCTTTCCATTGCAGAATGAAGCCTCTCCGTGCTGCGCCCATTCAGTACCACTGAGGCGCCATGCTCCAGCAGTTTTTGTGCGGTCGCAAATCCAATGCCCGTTGAAGAGCCGGTGATGATCACCACTTTATTGCTGAATTCCATGGTAAAAATGATCTAAGGTCAGGCGATCTTTTTCGATACCTCTGCACGGTTGCTCAATTCATAAACGATCCGTTTCTTAATGTAACCGTTAAGGATGAACCAGTCTATGGCTTCGGTTATGGCCACATCGAGCGGTGTTTGCGGAAGACCAAGTTCTCTTACGGCCTTTTGGGCAGAAAAATAATGACCATGACAAGCAATGCGGGCCATGGCACGGTTAAGCATGGTTTTGCGGCCGGTGGTAAGTTCGTAAATTGTTCCTGCAACTCCCCAGGTTTTTACCGCCCAGCCGGGTATGGGAAGTGAAGGCACTTTTGCACCGGCAATCCCGGCAATTTTTTCGAAAAGGTCCCTGTAGGAAATATTTTCATTCCCGAGGATATAAGATTCACCGCTGCGTCCCGCAGTAAGCCCGTTAACGATCGCGCGCGCCACATCCCTCACGTAAATGCAATTTTTCCCGCCTCGAGGATAGCCTTTCAGTTTCCCGGTGCATATCGCAACGATCATGGCGCCCGAACTGGGCTTCGCATCGTAAGGACCGATCATATAAGTAGGATTCACCACTATTGCATTGAGGCCGCGCTGCTTCACATATTGCAAAACCAACTGGTGTGCCTCGTACTTGGAATCCATGTAATCGAGGTTGTATTTCTTACCGGAATACGTTTTCATTTCATCCCCGGGTTGGTCCATGGAACCATACCCGAAGGAATTGGCAGTACCCACGTGGATATAGCGTTTTACATTTTGCCCGAGGGCGGCCTCCATCATATTGATGGTCCCCTGCACGTTGATGATCCGGTGCAAGGTTGAACGTGCGGGGCTCATATCGGTAAGCGCTGCGGCATGTACCATTGCATCACAACCCTCAGCTGCACGCAGAAGTTCATCCTTTCCCGTTACGATATCGCAAGGAATGATCTTTATTCCCAACCCCTTTAAAAACACAGTGGGCGCACCCGGTTGAACGATCGCCTTCACCTGGTGCCCTTCTGCAACAAGCAGGCGTATAAGATTATGGCCAAGCAGACCCGTGGCCCCTGTAACTAACACATGCATAGAATAAGATTTAGAAGTGGCGCAAACATACATTGACTTCTTCATTTGAAAAAACGGTTTTTTCAACCGGCTTACCTTTTTAATACGATTATGCCTTATTTGGAAGGCCTGCCGGAATGAGTCGCCCGGTTTTTTTGCATAATCCGCAAATGGATTGTTTTTGTTTTCATAAATTGCGCACTACCATAGCTTATTTCCCCTTTAAAATTGTTTTGAGCAATGAAAAATGATATTCAGCTGAAATTCGTTCAGCATATCAAAGAAAAGCTGCCTGCCCACATGCTGCTGGCAGACGAATTGGCGCAATTACTTAACCTGAGCAAGGACGGTGCTTACCGCAGGATACGGGGAGAAACAGATTTTACTATGGAAGAAGTCGCCCTTATCGCCCGTAAGTTCAAACTCACTCCCGATAGCTACGGGATGAGCTTTGACAACCTGGTCACCTTCAGCTATAATCGAATGAGCGGCAATGCCGATTCGCTGAAAGAATATTTTGCCTCGCTGCTGGCCGACATGCAAAGGTTGAGCAACCTTTCCCATAAAAAAATATGGTTCGCAGCCGAAGATGTTCCGCTATGGCATCATTTCGCCTACAAAGAACTCACGGCATTCAAAATGTTCTAT
>DATDFI010000292.1:0-3839 GCA_036522695.1 Bacteroidia bacterium
ACACTTCAATTGCACTCGCTGTCAAAACCTGTCGACCCCGGGTACTTAATATTATTGATCGCATAACTAAGATTTAAGTCCTTTCAATTTAGCAATCCCCTCATCCGGTCACTCGCTTCCGTTTCGCTTCAGCGGTGCCCCGACTTTTCCCGGTGGGGAGAAGCCGTTTCGGCTTCGATTTTGCTTTTGAGAAGGATAGTTTCAAAAGGATGCGGACGGTTGAGCATAGCCCCGATGGAGGTCATTTTTTTATGGCCGAGAGCGGGAATGGCGTTTGCCATGCAGCACCAGCGATCCGCTTCACAATAGCAATGAAATGCATTTTCAATGAACGAAACATGTCAAAGGCATCCCTGTTACGGGCTTTGCCTTTGGCCGGGACAAAGATACAAAATACGTACCTTTGCGCCCTTATTATAAAAGACGAATGAGCCGCATAAAAATTGGAGTGATACGCGAAGGGAAAATGCCCCGCGACAGGCGCGTGCCTTTTACTCCCGAACAATGTTTAGCGATTGAAAAGATCTTCGATGCCGAGGTTTACGTGCAGCCCAGCGACTGGCGTTGCTACACCAACGAAGAATATATCTCGAAAGGTGTGAAGATGCAGGAAGATCTTTCGATGTGTGACGTACTGTTTGGGATCAAGGAAGTCCCCATTGCAGATATGATCCCAGGGAAAAAATATTTGTTTTTCTCTCATACCATTAAAAAGCAGCCGCACAATCAAAAACTCATCAAAGCGATGCTGGAGAAAAAGATCCAGATGATCGATTACGAATGCCTCACGGATACACATCATAACCGCATCATCGGTTTCGGGCATTACGCGGGAATTGTTGGAGCATACAACGGGATACTCGGCTACGGAAAGAAATACAATCTCTTCGACCTGAAGCGCGCGCACGAGTGTCACGACCGGGCGGAGATGCGCCAGGAGTTCCAGAAGATACGTTTACCGAACATTAAAGTGATCGTGACCGGCAATGGGCGTGTGGCGAACGGTGCCATTGAGCTTTTAGGCGGGCTGCACCTGCGCAGGATCACGCCTTTCGAGTTCTCGAATTTTTCTTTCCGCGAAGCAACCTATTCGCAATTGCATTCCAATAACTACAACGAACCTATTGACGGATCGGTATGGGACACAAATACGTTTTATACACATCCCGAAAAGTTTCGCTCTACGTTCGGAAAATATACGAAACATTGCGACCTTCTTATCCATTGTTCGTATTGGGACCCCCGCGCACCGAAACTTTTTTCCAAAGAAGAAATGCGTTCGCCCGAATTCCGCATCAGCGTAATTGCCGATGTGACCTGCGATATCAACGGCTCCATTCCTTCCACGAACCGCGCTTCCAGCATTGCCGATCCCTTTTACGGTTACGATCCCGTGACAGAAAGTGAAGGACCTGCATTCTCGAATAACACGATCACCGTTATGGCGGTGGATAATCTTCCCTGCGAATTACCGCGTGATGCTTCGGAAGATTTCGGAAAGGAGCTTATTGAGAAGGTATTGCCCGCGCTTGCAGGAGAAGATAAGGACGCATTGATAGAGCGCGGAAGCATCGTGAAGGACGGGAAACTGATGCCGAAGTTCGAGTACCTTTCGGATTATGCGCTTAGCTAAAGCATGAAACTCTGCTTCATTATTTTGTTTTTCTATTGCGGGAATATTTTTTCGCAACGAAATGATTCACTTTTCAGGTATGCGGATAAGACCGGGCATGTCATTACTCTCCTTTCTTATAAGAAGTTCCCGCAAGGGCTTGATACCGCGTTTTTCAAAAGAGAAGTAAGTGAAAAGCTGTTCCTCGATCATCCGATAAACAATGCGGATGGTTCTTTCGATCTCACTATTCATGAAGTGAAGAAGAAAAAACGCGATGAGTATGAATTAAAGGTGATGGTTGTTTTCCATCCCGGGAAAGGATTCATTGACAGCTTCGGCTTTAGCCGTTACCGGATGAAGGTCAGGAAGGAGGTGGAGAAATTGAAATTGGTGGAGCTGAAATATTTGTACACCGAGATCTGATCAACCTTTTACGCATGCTGATTCGTCAATGCTTCAATTTTCCTGGCTCATTTCTGCCGGGAAGTTTTTTTAGCGATCAGTTTTTTCCCAGGTACGATCTTCATTGGGCCTGTTCTAAAAATACCGGTCGTAACCGATGGTGGTGTACCATCCGCTCCAATCCATGATCAGGTCCTGGTCTGCAACCATTTTAGTTTTCAGGAAACGTTGTCCCACGCGCAACCTGAAACCGGACTTCAGGAATTTCATGTTCATGCCCACGGCCATGTGTCCACCGATCCCCGTTTTCCCGGCCTGGTCGTAGGTGGTGGTATAGGGCGGAACACGCATGAATCCCCCGAGGATCCCAATACCAGTTCCCGGCTCAAACACAAATGCTATTCGTCCAACGCTTCCAACACCAATGCCGACAGGCACTGCCACGTTAAGCATGGTGATGCCTATTTCGGTATGTACATTGCCAATTCCCAATGTGGCGATGGCCGTTTTGGGCGTGCGGTTCACCTGGAACTCGCCTCCCACAAAAAGAGTGTGTGTTTTATTCAATGATCTCTCAAAGCCGGTGTACAATGAAAAATAGCCGGATGCGATGCCGATCTCATCGTGATTGAAACCGCTGAAATTTTCAAACGATTTACCGATCGCATAATGATTCATCACGGCCATTCCTATTCCGAAATAATGAATGGTGGAATGAAACACCCCGAGCTTATCCATGAAAGGATTTAGCTTTTTCATCGCAGTTGGCTTCACTGTTGTGGGATTTACGGTGGTAGGGCTTACGTCTGTTGGGCCCACCGTAGTTCCGGTAATATTGGTAGGATTTACCGATGTCGGAACTACATCGGTTCCTAGTCCTGTTGTTCCGAAAGCTTCTTTTTTTTCGCATTCGTAAAACGGGCTGGTCTTGCTGCAATCATAAGTGTCTTTGCGGTCGGCACAATAATAGGCCGGGTCACAGCCCAGGTCAATGATCGTACATTTGCTATCCACTTTTCCCTTTATCCAGTCGCAATTATTTTGGACGTTTTGATTTTCCGGAAGCGATTTATCATAGCCCTCCCAGGTCTCCACGTGTGCATAAGGGAATTTGTATTTGAATGCTTCCACGTAAGGCCGTACACGGCACATGTCGCGGCCGATAATGGCCACGCAGGTTGAATCGCCTTTGCGCAAACGAATGGGACGATAGCCATTGAGCGTGGCATTGATGAGGTCGTTCTCCGAACGGTAAACAAGTTGTTCTTCCTGTTTTACTTCCGGCTGTTTGATGTCGGGCTCTGAAGCAAAATTGAAGTCATCTATTTTTGCATAAAAGGGTTTGTAAATACTTCCGTTACGGTTCAGAAGCATATAAATACGTTCGGAGTGCTGGTTGGCCAGGCGTATCACCTCGCGGCAGAATTCATTCACATTTTTTGTGCGGCTGCCGTGTTTAAGCAGGAAGGGTTTTGAATTTTTTTCTCCTGCATAGCCGATCACCCATTTTTTAGGCCCCGGCCAATTCCCGGTAATACGGCAACCTGGACCTGTTTCCGTCACCAGTACGCCACCATCTTTCCCGCTGAAATCCTCGAGCTTCACATCCAGCATGCGCTGTACATAAGCAAGAGTGTCCTTGGCCGCAAATGAAAAATGAGAAGCGAAAAGAAATAAAACTGCCGGGAGCGCTGAATAGGACCGTGCTTTTTTCATGTGAGTTTTTTTAGAATCACAGGGTGCATGGCAAAGATGTGCTTTTGAAATGAGAGCAGGAATACCAAGCGCTTGGCATTTTACATACCAAGAAGTTGGTAGGGGT